>JANOBL010000969.1:0-7362 GCA_031411635.1 Betaproteobacteria bacterium | reverse complement strand
AGTCCATCTGAAAGTCCTGCTCGGCTTGTTCAGCCCAATCCCAGGCCACTTTGCGGGCTTTGGCCAAGCCCAGGCTGTGCGGGCGGTGAATTTGGATGTCGGCCATAGTGGGTGTCTCCGGTTGTGTTATCAGGGCTTGGCCTGCAGTGTGGCGCGGCGCTGGGCCTGCGGCAAGGCGGCCAGGCGCCGCACCTCGGCATGGAAGCGGGCAAAGTCGCGGCCCTGGGCTTCAAACAAGCGCTCGAACTCGGGCACCAGGCCGTCGTACGCCGCTTGCAGCGCCAGCGCGGCGTTGTTGGCCCGGCCGATCAAGCCGTCGTAGCCGTCGAAGCCAGCCCAGGGGCCGCTGGGGCTGGCTTTGAGCGCGGCAAATTCGGCCCGCATCGTGGCCATCAACTCGGCTTTGCGTTGGCGTTTTTCGGGGTCGCTGGCGGGGCTGTCGTACAGGGTTTTCAAGGCGCTGCGGGTACGTGCGGTGATGGCGCGGAAATCAGCCTGGCGCTGCCGCGCGGCGGGGTCGTCATCCGAGCGGCCGGTATGGGCCCACCAACGTGCCAGCCCCAGTCTTTCCACTGCGGTGGCGTATGACTCGTTGAAAGCCGTGTCACCGCTGGCATACGCCACCTGGTGCGACAGCTCGTGAAAGATCAGCCGCGCCAGCCCGGCTTCGCTGCCGTTGACAAAGGTGTTGAGCAACGGATCGCCGCCTATCCAGTTGGTCCAGCCCAGGGTGCTGTAGGCCGGCACACCGTAGACGCTGACGTCCAGCCCGGCGCCGGATTGCGCGCCGGCCTCGGCGTCCGCCGCCGCACGCTGAAAGTAACCCCGGTAGCCCACGCAGCCCATCAGCGGGTAACACCAGGTCTTCAGCGTCAGCGACAGTTCGGGCGCGGCCACCACGTTCCACACCACGGCGTTGCGGCCCAGGTCGGCATAACGCCGGTAGCTGGCGTTGTCGGGCAGCGCCAACTCGCGCACCGCGAAGTCACGCATCTGCTGGGCCAATAACAGGCGCTCGCGCAGCTTGGCGGGCGTGGCCGGATCGGCCAGCCAATCGGCCACCGGGCGGGCGCGCCGCATCACATCCAGGTGGCCGCCGATCGATTGTGCGTAATAGCCCAGGCCGCTGCTGCTGGCGCAGCCACCACCCAGGCCCAGCAACAGCAAGGCCGCCGCCAGCCGGGCCAGCCGCCATGCACTCAAGCCGCAGCCACCTCGACCAGGCAGTCGTAGAACGTGGGTGCGCGGCCGATGTCGGTCAGGCGCTGGCTGGTCAGCTCGTTGACATTGCTGCCGGCCGCGCCCAGCTTGCGCCACCACTCGCCCAGGCCATTGACCACGCCTGGCCTGGCCCGGCCGCCCACCGAAGCCCGGCACAGGTAACTGCCCCGGTCGTTGAACACCCGCACCATCACACCATCGGCGATGCCACGCGCAGCGGCGTCGCCGGCATGCAACTCCAGCAGCGGCTCACCCTCGATGCTGCGCAGGCTCTTGACGTTGACAAAGCTGGAGTTCAAAAAATGCCGCGCCGGTGGCGAAATCATCGCCAGCGGGTAGCGCGCTGCCAGCGCCGGGGCCGACTGTTGGCTCTCGTACGGCGGCACGAAGTCGGGCAGTCCCAACCCGGGCACCGACACCTGGGCGCGGCCGTTGGCAGTGGCAAAACCCCCATCGGCAAACGGCAGCGCAGGCAGGTCCAGCGGCACCCAGCCTTGTTGGCTGAGCAACTCAAAATCCAGCTTGGGCACGGCCTGGCGAGCGAGCTGTTCGTCGCTGTCTGCAAAACACGGGTCGGTGAAACCCATCAGCACGGCCAGCTCGCGGAAGATCTGCGTGTTGGGCTTGCTCTGGCCCACCGGCGTGATCGCCGGGTGGTTGATCAGCACATCGGTGTGGCCGTAGCTGATGTGCACGTCCAGATGCTCCAGTTGGGTGGTGGCGGGCAGCACGTAATCGGCATGGTCGGCGGTGTCGGTCAAAAAATGCTCCAGCACCACGGTGAACAGATCCTCGCGCTGGAAGCCGGCCACCACCTTGGGCGACTCTGGCGCCACCGCCACCGGGTTGCTGTTGTAGACGATCAAGGCCTCGATCTTGGGGCCGAACCCTGGTGAGCTTTCCCGAAGAAGATCGTCGCCGATCGTGCTCATGTTCAGCGTGCGCGGGCGCTGGGCCGGCATCAGGTCGGGGCGTTGCAGCGCGGCATCGTCCCTGGCATGGCGGAACCAGCCCGAGGCCGACAGCAACATCCCACCACCACGCTGGCGCCAGGCGCCTGTCAGGCAGGGCAGCAAAGCGATCAGCCGCACCGCATTGCCGCCGCCATGGGTGCGCTGCATGCCGTAGTTCAGCCGGATCGCGGCCGGGCGGGTTTGCGCGTAGTCGCGCGCCAGGCCACGCAGCTCGTCGGGGGTGATCCCACACACCGCCGCGGCGCGCTCGGGCGGCCAGGTCAGCGCCAACGCACGCAGCGGCTCGAAGCCATCAACATGGCGGCTGATGTAACCCTCGTCCAGCCACTGGTTGACGATCAACTCGTGCATCAAACCCAAGGCCAGCGCGCTGTCGGTGCCGGGCAGCAGCGCGATGTGCTGGTGGCACTTGTCGGCCGTTTCGGTACGGCGGGGATCGATGCAGACCAGCTTGGCGCCAGCCCGCTTGGCCTGCTGCGCAAAGGTCCAGAAATGCAGGTTGGAGGCGATCGAATTGCTGCCCCAGACGAGGATCAACTTTGCATCGGCAAAGTGCAGCAAGTGCATGCCGATCTTGGCGCCGTAGGTGGCGGCCAGCGCCTCACCACCGGCACTGGAGCAGATCGTGCGGTCCAGCAGCGAAGCACCCAGCTTGTGGAAAAACCGCGCCGCGATGCTCTCGCCCTGCAGCAGACCCATGGTGCCGGCGTAGCTGTAGGGCACGATGGCTTGGGGGTTGTGCGCGGCGATGGTCTTCAAACGCGAAGCGATGTCGGCCAGCGCTTCATCCCAGCCCACCGCCACAAACTGGCCCGCGCCCTTGGGCCCCACACGCTTCAGCGGCGTCAGCACCCGCTCGGGGTGGTAGGTGCGCTCGGCATAACGCGAGACCTTGGTGCACAGCGCGCCGTGGGTGGGCGGGTGATCCGGATTGCCGGCCACCTTGGTCACGCGGCCGTCTTCAACCGTGATCTTCAGCGCGCAGGTATCGGGGCAATCGTGCGGGCAGGCACCACGCACCGTGTTTGTCGTCACAGGGGCCAGGGCGATGTTCATGCATGACTATTGCACAGACCAATTGCACAAACGCTCGCAAAGCCGGCCCCATCGTAAGATCAATGCGGCCCGTGTCAGCGGGCACTCGTGCACCGGAGCCCCACCATGCAATTGATCGAATCCATCCTGGCCGATGCCGCCGTCATCACCGCCTTGCGACGCGACATCCATGCCCATCCCGAGCTGTGTTTTGAGGAGCAGCGCACGTCCGACCTGGTCGCCAAGGCACTCACCGATTGGGGCATCCCGGTGCACCGGGGCCTGGGCAAAACAGGCGTGGTGGCGATCCTGAAAAACGGCACATCCGAGCGCGCCGTGGGCCTGCGTGCCGACATCGACGCGCTGCCGGTGACCGAGCGCAACCAGTTTGCCCATGCCAGCCAGCACCCCGGCAAGATGCACGCCTGCGGCCACGACGGCCACACAGCGATGCTGCTGGCAGCGGCCAAACACCTGGCCCGTCACCGCAATTTTGATGGCACGGTATACCTGATCTTCCAGCCCGCCGAAGAAGGCGGCGGCGGCGCGCGCGAGATGATCAAGGACGGGTTGTTTACCAAGTTCCCGATGGAAGCGGTGTTTGGCGCGCACAACTGGCCGGGCATGGCGGTGGGCCAGTTTGCGCTGCGCGCGGGGCCTTGTTATGCGTCCAGCAACGAGTTCAAGATCACCGTCAAGGGGCGTGGCGCGCATGGCGCAATGCCGCACCTGGGCATAGACCCGGTGCCGGCGGCCTGCGCGATGGTGCAGGGCTTCCAGACCATCATCTCGCGCAACAAGCGGCCGCTGGACACCGGCGTGATCTCGGTGACGATGATCCACACCGGCGAGGCCACCAACGTGATCCCCGAAACCTGCGTGATCGAGGGCACGGTGCGCAGCTTCACCACCGAGGTGCTGGACCTGATCGAACAGCGCATGCGCAGCATGGCCGAGGCCACCGCGCTGGCTTATGAATGTGGCTGCGACTTTGAGTTCAGCCGTAACTACCCACCGACGATCAACCACGCACCCGAGACCGAATTTGCCCAGCGCGTGCTGGCCGAGGTGGTGGGCACTGAGAACGTGCTGGACTTCGAGCCGACGATGGGCGCCGAAGACTTCAGCTACTACCTGCTGGAAAAACCCGGCTGCTATTTCATGATCGGCAATGGCGACGGTGCGCACCGCGCCGGTGGCCACGGCATGGGGCCGTGCATGCTGCACAACCCGAGCTACGACTTCAACGACGATCTGATCCCACTGGGCGCCACCGCCTGGGTGCGGCTGGCCGAGACCTGGCTGAACACACCGCGCTGAGACTGTGATGACGGCCGCTGAGATCGACTGCTTCTCGCAAAGTTACGCCGAGGCGCGTGGCAAGTTCTTGGCAGCGGCCGAGGCCGCCGGGCTGGACGTGCAACACCACCCGCATCCGATGCTGGGCCACGACGGCGAGACGCTGGCCATGGACGTGGTGCGCGACGGCCCGCCCGACGCCAAAGCGGTGCTGCTGCTGACCAGCGCCTGCCACGGCGTGGAGGGGTTTTGCGGCTCGGGCGTGCAGGTGGCGCTGCTGCGGGATTCAAGCTTTCGCGCTGCGGCGCACGCGGCCGGCGTGGCCGTGGTCTGGCTGCATGCACTCAACCCCTACGGCTTTTCGTGGTGGCGGCGCACCACGCATGAAAACGTCGATCTGAACCGCAATTTTCTGGATTTCAACCAGCCGCTGCCGCACAACGCGGCTTATGACGCGCTGGCGCATTTGATCGTTCCGGCCACCTGGCCGCCGTCGGCTGGAGCGCAGCAGGCGGTGGCGGCCTACATCGCCGAGCACGGTGAACGGGCCTGGCAAACCGTGGTTTCCACCGGCCAGTACGGGCATCCCGAGGGTTTGTTTTACGGCGGCCACAACCCGACCTGGAGCCGGCAGACGCTGCACCATGTGCTGCAAGACCAGGCCCAGCGCTGCGCGCGGCTGGGCTGGATCGACTTCCACACCGGCCTGGGCCCCAGCGGCGTGGGTGAGCGCATCTTTGCCTGCCGCGACGATACGGCGGCATTCACCCGCGCCCAGGCCTGGTGGGGCGGACCGCAGCGCGATGCGGTGACCTCGATCTACGACGGCTCGTCCACATCGGCGCTGCTGACCGGGCTGATGTGGATTGCGGCCTACCAGGATTGCCCGCAGGCCGAGTACACCGGCATCGCGCTGGAATACGGCACCTGGCCGATCAGCCAGGTGATCGATGCGCTGCGCGCCGACCAGTGGATCGAGAACCACCCGGAGGCACCCGCCGCGCAGCGCCAGGCGATCAAGCGCGCCACCCGCGATACCTTCTACATCGACACCGATCCCTGGAAGCAGCAGGTGCTGGCGCAAGGCGTTGAGGCGGCGCAGCAAGCCGTGGCGGGGCTTGGCAGGTCCGGAAACGACCGCTGATGGTCTGTCGGCGGTGCTGCGCAGCACCGGCCCACGCGGCACGATAGGCTTCTCTTCACCTGGAGCCTTTTGATGCAAACCGCGCTGCTGCTGATCGATGTTCAACAGTCTTTTGCCCACCGCCCGTACTGGGCCACGGCGTCCGAATCCGACCGCCACCACTTTCTGGCGCAGACCAATGCGCTGCTGGCCGGCTGTGCCCAGCGCGGCGTGCCGGTGCTGCGCATCTTCCATACCGACGGCCCACGCACCGCCGACAACCCGTTTGCGCCCGAGAGTGGCTTGATCCGCCCGCTGGACGGCCTGATGCCGTTTGAGGCCGCCGCCAGCTTTGAGAAGCACCGCCACAGCGCGCTGGTGGGCACCGGGCTGGCGGTGTGGTTGCACCAGCAAGGCGTACGGCGGCTGATCGTGGCCGGCATCCGCACCGAGCAGTGCTGCGAAACCACCACCCGGCATGCCAGCGACGAGGGCTGGGAGGTCGATTTTGTCACTGAGGCCACGCTGACCTTTGACATGTTGACGCCCGACGGCCAGCCGCTGAGCGCGGCCTTGATCAAACAGCGCACCAGCACCGTGCTGGCCGGCCGCTTTGCCACGCTGTGCACTGCGGCGCAGGCGCTGGACCGAGCCGCTTGATCCTGCTGAGCATGTCAGGCCCCTTTCGATGCAAGGCATTCGCGCAGATGCGAGACGATGGCCTTGCTCCCTCCCCCTTTCAAGGGGGAGGGTTGGGGTGGGGGTCGAAAGCTGGCCCGCTAGCATCGCCGAACCCCCATCCCAACCTTCCCCCTGGCAGGGGGAAGGAGCCAAGCCGACGCCGCTCAACAGTTTTGTTTCTGGTGAGCGGCAGAACACGATGATCGACGTGCTGTTCATCCTGCTGCCCGATTCCCTGCTGCTGGACCTGGCCGGCCCGGCCGAGGCCTTTCGGCTGGCCAACCAGGCGCTGCAGCGGCGTGGCCGGCCCGAAGCTTTCCGCCTGCACTACGCCGGGCCCGATCCATCGGTGTGCTCGTCGGTGGGATTGATGCTGACCGGCATCGAGGCCCTGCCCCAGCAATTTGAAGCCCCCACCTGGACCGTGCTGCTGGGCCGCCCGGGTGAGCTGACCCAGGTGCTGCAGCAGCAACCGGCCTGGCTGGCAGTGCGGCAATGGCTGGCGCGTCTGCTGCCGCCGGTGCTGGCAGCGGGCAGCGAGTCGCCGCACCGCTTGCTCACGGTCTGCGTGGGCTCGGTGCTGGCGGCCGATGCCGGGCTGCTGGCCGGGCGCCGCTGCACCACCCACCACGAACTGCTGGACGACCTGGCGCGCATCGCCCCCAGCGCCCAGGTGCTGGCCAACCGCATGTGGGTGGAAGAAGGCGCGCTGCTCAGCAGTGCCGGGGTCAGCGCCGGCATCGACCTGGCGCTGCATTGCATCGCCCAGGTATGCGGCGATGCGCTGGCCGCCACGGTGGCCCAGGTGATGGTGGCGCCCGGCCGGCGCGGGGCGGCCGAGCCGCAACGCTCGCCGCTGCTGGCGTTTCGGGATCATTTGCACCCGGCGGTGCACCGGGTGCAGGAAGCGGTGGCCGACCATCCGCAAGCCGCCATGATCGAGCCGTTGCTTAAACTCTACGCTGCGGATGCGTCCGGGAGCGTATCTCGCGTTGAGCGCGTAGGTATTCGTCTAGCGGCGCTGCGAGC
>JANOBL010000968.1:0-1597 GCA_031411635.1 Betaproteobacteria bacterium | reverse complement strand
GCTCGCAGCGCCTGGCACCGGTGATCAAGAAAGCCGGTGGCAAGCCGGTGATGTACAAAACCGGCCACTCGTTGATCAAGGCCAGGATGAAAGAGCTGGGCTCGCCGATATCGGGTGAAATGAGCGGCCACATCTTTTTTGGCGAGCGCTGGTATGGCTTTGACGATGCCACCTACACCGCAGCGCGCATGCTGGAAATCCTGTCGCGCAGCAAGAACCCGAGTGCGGTGCTGGATGCGCTGCCCAGCTCGTTTTCAACTCCCGAGCTGAACGTGCCCTGCGCCGAGGGCGAGCCGCCGCAGGTGGTGGCCGCGCTGGTGGCGCAGGCGCAGTTTCCGGGTGCCAGGATCCACACCATCGACGGCCTGCGCGCCGATTACCCCGATGGTTTTGGCCTGGTGCGTGCCTCCAACACCACGCCGGTGCTGGTGCTGCGCTTTGAGGGCCACACGCCCGAGGCGCTGGCGCGCATCGAACACCATTTCATGGCCGCGCTGCGCGTGGTCAAGCCCGATGCCCAGGTTGAGCAAGCCGCGCATTGAGTTGGCCTGCGGGCGCGGCCAGCCACCGGTTTTGCGGCAGGTGGTGCGACCAATCGCGCGGCCGATGGTTCGGATGCTGGTTCGGACGACGGTTCGGACGACGGTTCGGACGACGGTTCGGATAGTGGGCTGCGCATGAAAACACTGCGTGAAACCCTGATCCGCGCTGGCTACGCCACGCTGCTGCGGCTGGCGATGCCGGTGTACCTGCTGCGGCTGTGGCGGCGTGGCGCCACCGAGCCGGGTTACCGCTTCCGCCTGGCCGAGCGCCTGGGTTTTTACCCCGGCCGCAAACCGATGGCCGGGGCGCTGTGGCTGCACGCGGTGTCGCTGGGCGAAACCCGCGCCGCGCTGCCGCTGATTGAGGCCTTGCGCTCGGCCTACCCGGATTTGCGATTGCTGCTGACCCACGGCACCGCCACCGGCCGTGCCGCCGGCCGCAAGCTGCTGCAGGATGCCGATGGCCAGGTTTGGCTGCCCTACGACACACCCGGCGCAGCACGCCGCTTTTTGCGCCATTTCCAGCCCAGTGTGGGTGTGCTGATGGAAACCGAACTGTGGCCCAACCTGATGCGCGAGGCCGAAAAAGCCGGTGTGCCGATCGTGATGGCCAATGCCCGTTTGAGCGAGCGCAGCGCCGGCAAGGGCCAGCGCCTGGCCGCGCTGATGCACCCGGCCGCCGGCCGGCTGGCGCTGGTGCTGGCGCAGACGGTGGACGATGCACGCCGGCTGCGCGAGGCCGGTGCACCGCAAGTGATGGTGACCGGCAACCTGAAGTTCGATATGACGCCACCGCCCAGGCTCACCGCGCTGGGCCTGCAGGGGCGTCAGGCCTTGAACCGCCCGGTGGTGCTGGCCGCCAGCACCCGCGAGGGCGAGGAGGGCGGCCTGCTGGCGGCCTGGGCCGCGCTGCCGTTGCCACGCCCGTTGCTGCTGGTGGTGCCACGCCATCCGCAGCGTTTTGATGAAGTCTGCACCCTGGTGCGGCTGCAAGGCCTGTCTCTCAAATGCCGCACCGAATGGGACGAGTTGCCACCGCCCGAAGCCGCCAGCGT
>JANOBL010000967.1:0-6912 GCA_031411635.1 Betaproteobacteria bacterium | reverse complement strand
GCTTTGCGGCCTTTTTGGCCCGGGGCATCACGCAATACCTGATCGGCGATGCCAACGATTACACCGGCAAAGGCATGTCGGGTGGCCGGGTGGTGGTGCGGCCCAGCATCGATTTCCGCGGCGATGCCACCAAGAACATCATCATCGGCAATACCGCGCTCTACGGCGCCACCAGCGGCGAGGCCTTTTTCCGCGGTGTGGCCGGGGAGCGTTTTGCGGTGCGCTTGTCCGGCGCCACCGCGGTGGTGGAGGGCACCGGCGACCATGGTTGCGAGTACATGACCGGCGGCACCGTGGTGGTGCTGGGCAAGACCGGCCGCAACTTTGCCGCCGGCATGTCGGGCGGCATCGCGTACGTGTACGACGAAGACGGCCAGTTTGCCAAGCGCTGCAATACGGCTATGGTGGCGCTGGACAAGGTGTTGTCGGCCGAAGAGCAGGCCGAAAAGATCGACCGCGCGATATGGCACCACGGTGAGTCCGACGAGACGCTGCTCAAGGCCTTGATCGAGCAGCACCATAGCTGGACCGGCAGCCTGCGCGCCCGCGACATCCTGGAAGACTGGGCTGCCGCGCGCGGCAAGTTCATCAAGGTGTTCCCCAACGAGTACAAGCGTGCGCTGGGCGAGATCCATGCGGCCAAGGCCAGCAGCCAGACGATTGCCAAGGCCAAGGCGCCGGCCACGGTGCCCGCCAAATAGTCCAAAACACCCAAAAACACGCCCACGCAAGCAAAACTACAGGACCAGCAACATGGGAAAAGTCACCGGCTTCTTGGAATTCGAGCGCCTGGAGGAGGGCTACGAGCCTGTGCCCCAGCGTGTCAAGAACTACAAGGAATTTGTCATCGGCCTGAATGCCGAGCAGGCCAAGGTTCAGGGGGCGCGCTGCATGGATTGCGGTACGCCGTTTTGCAACAGCGGCTGCCCGGTCAACAACATCATTCCGGATTTCAACGATCTGGTTTATCAGGGTGATTGGGCCAACGCGATCACCGTGCTGCACAGCACCAACAACTTTCCGGAGTTCACCGGCCGCATCTGCCCGGCGCCTTGTGAAGCGGCCTGCACCTTGAACGTCAACGACGACGCGGTGGGCATCAAGAGCATCGAGCACGCGATCATCGACCGCGCCTGGGCCGAAGGTTGGGTCACACCGCTGGTTCCCGCCAGCAAGACCGGCAAGAGCGTCGCGGTGGTCGGCTCCGGCCCGGCCGGGCTGGCCGCAGCCCAGCAGCTTGCCCGCGCCGGCCACAGCGTCACGGTGTTCGAGAAAAACAGCCGCATCGGTGGCCTGCTGCGCTACGGCATCCCCGACTTCAAGATGGAGAAGAGCCACATCGACCGCCGCATCGACCAGATGGAAGCCGAGGGCGTGGTGTTCAAGACCAGCGTGCTGGTGGGCGCGATGCCAGCCAACAGCAAGGTCACCAACGATGCCAAACAGACGATCAGCGCGCACGAGTTGAAGGCGCAGTTCGATGCGGTGATCCTGACCGGCGGCAGCGAGCAAAGCCGCGACCTGCCGGTGCCCGGGCGCGACCTGGACGGCGTGCACTACGCGATGGAGTTTCTGCCGATGCAGAACAAGCTCAACGCCGGTGACAAGCTAAAAGGGCAGGGAATTACACAAATTCGCGCCGACGGCAAGCACGTGATCGTGATCGGCGGCGGCGATACCGGCAGTGATTGTGTGGGCACCAGCAACCGCCACGGCGCGGTCAGCGTCACCCAGTTTGAGGTGATGCCGATGCCGCCCGAGCAGGAGAACAAGCCGCTGGTCTGGCCGTACTGGCCCACCAAGCTGCGCACCAGCTCCAGCCACGAAGAAGGCTGCGCGCGTGAGTTTGCAATCGCCACCAAGGAGTTTGTTGCCGGCACCGGCAAGGACAAAGGCAAGGTTGCGGGTCTCAAGACCGTGAACATCGAGTTCAAGGACGGCAAGTTTGTCGAGATCGCCGGCACCGAGAAAGAGTACAAGGCCGATCTGGTGCTGCTGGCGATGGGTTTTGTCAATCCTGTTGCCAGCGTGCTGGAAGCGTTTGGCGTGGCCAAGGATGGCCGGGGCAATGCCAAGGCGCATACCGACGAAGGCGGTTACCGCACCAACGTCGACAAGGTGTTTGCGGCCGGCGACATGCGGCGTGGCCAAAGCCTGGTGGTGTGGGCGATCCGCGAAGGCCGGCAAGCTGCGCGTGAGGTGGATGGGTTTTTGATGGGCTGTTCCACACTGCCGCGCTGAGCGGCAGCCGGGCGGGCTGAGCAGGAAAGCCCAGGCTTGACCTGGATTTACGGGGCCGAATCAGTGCAAACCCCTGTGCTTTTGGCCTGCGTGCGAGAATCTTTGCACTGTTTCTTCCTGGCCTGATGCGGCCAACCCGGGCCGCGTTGGCTGCCGGGGCCGCTGGCCAACACCCCCGTTGACACCCGAAACCCTGATAGAAATCGACCACGTCACGTTTGGCTACGACAGCGGTCGCACCATCCTGCAAGACGTTAGCCTGCGCTTTGCGCGTGGCAAGGTCACGTCCATCCTCGGCGGCTCGGGCTGCGGCAAAACCACCTTGCTGCGGCTGATCGGCGGGGTGCACGCCGCCAACAGCGGCCGGGTGGTGTTTGACGGCGAGCTGGTGGATGTGCGCAACCGGGCCTTGATTTACCGGCTGCGGCGCCGGCTGGGCATGTTGTTCCAGTTCGGCGCGCTGTTCACAGACCTGACAGTGTTTGACAACGTGGCCTTTCCGCTGCGCGAGATGACCGATTTGCCCGAGCCGCTGATTCAGGACATCGTGTTGATGAAGCTCAACGCGGTGGGCCTGCGCGGTGCCGCCGGGCTGCGCATCTCGGAGGTGTCGGGCGGGATGGCTCGACGCATCGCGCTGGCGCGCGCGATTGCGCTGGACCCTGAGCTGATCATGTACGACGAGCCCTTTGCCGGGCTGGACCTGATCTCGATGGGTGTGGCGGCCAAGCTGATCCGCACGCTCAACGACATCACCGGCGCCACCTCGCTGGTGGTGTCGCACGATGTGCCCGAGTGCATGGCCATCAGCGACCATGTGATCCTGATGGCCACGCAAGGCCGCATCGTGGCCCAGGGCACGCCGGATGAACTGATGGCCAGCACCGACCCGGAGGTGCGGCAGTTTGTGCGCGGTGAGCCCGACGGGCCGGTGAAGTTTCACTACCCCGCCAGGCCGATGGCCGAAGATTTTGGCCTGGGGGCCCGCGCATGAACTTTGTTGCCAAGCTGGGCGCCCGCACGCTCGCCACGCTGCAAGCCTGGGGCCATGCGGCGTTGTTTTTCATCGATCTGTTGCGGGTGCTGCCGCAGGCCTTGCGCCGCTTTGGCCTCGTGATCACGCAGATCCACGCCATCGGCAACCGCTCGCTGCTGATCATCCTGGCCTCGGGCCTGGCCGTGGGTTTTGTGCTGGCGCTGCAGATGTATTACGCGCTGGTGGTTTACGGCGCGGCCGAGTCGCTGGGCCTGGTGGTCAACCTGTCGCTGGTGCGCGAGTTGGGCCCGGTGGTCACCGCCTTGCTGTTTGCCGGCCGCGCCGGCACCTCGCTCACCGCCGAGATCGGTTTGATGAAGGCTGGTGAACAACTCGCCGCGATGGAGTTGATGGCGATCGATCCCCGTGCCCGGGTGCTGGCGCCGCGTTTCATCGGCGGTGTGGTGTCCATGCCACTGTTGGCCATCCTGTTCTCGGCGGTCGGTATCCTTGGGGCTTGGGTGGTGGCGGTGGGGCTGATCGGCATTGATGCCGGCAACTTCTGGTCGATCCAGCAGAGCAAGGTGGATGTCTGGCGCGATGTTGGCAACGGCATCGTCAAGAGCACGGTGTTTGGCGTGGTGTGCACGGTTGTCGCGCTTTACCAGGGTTATGAGACCGAGGCCACGCCCGAGGGTGTGGCCTATGCCACCACCCGCACCGTGGTGGTGTCGTCGCTGGCGGTGCTGGGCATGGATTTCATCCTCACCGCATTGATGTTTTCCACACCGTAACGCGGCAGCAAACGCTTGAGCGGGAGCAGGAACCATGGCAAAAAAGAGCATTGAAACGATGGTCGGGTTGTTTGTGATGTTGGGCCTGGCCGCGCTGATGTTCGTGGCGCTGAAAGCCGCCAACCTGACCAGCTTTGGCCAGGGCGACACCTACAGCGTCAGCGCGCGCTTCGACAACATCGGCGGCTTGAAGGCCCGCGCCTCGGTGCGCTCGGCTGGGGTGGTGGTGGGGCACATCACCGGCATCAAGTTTGATCCCAAGACTTTCCAGGGCCTGGTGACGATGGAAATCGACCGCAATGTGCAGTTTCCAAAAGACAGCTCGGCCAAGATCCTGACCGCCGGCCTGCTGGGTGACCAGTACGTGGGCCTGGAGCCCGGTGGTGAGGTGGACAACCTGGCGCCCGGCGCGGTGATCAAGCAAACCCAGTCGGCCGTGGTGCTGGAAAACCTGATCGGGCAGTTTCTGTTCAGCAAGGCGGCCGATGCCGGGGCTGGCGCTGCTGATGCGGGCAAAAAGCCATGAGCGCCGCTGCCAAGGCCCGCACGCTGGGCCGGCGCCTGCTGGCAATGCTGCTGTTGCCGCTTGTTATGTTGGGCGGCTGCGCCAGCCTGCCGGGCGAAGGCGTCAACCGCAACGACCCCTGGGAGACCTTCAACCGCCGGGTTTTCTCGTTCAACGAGGTGGTGGACAAGGCGGCGATCAAGCCCGCCGCCCAGGTCTACCAGGCGGTGGTGCCAAGCTGGGCCCGTGCCGGCGTCAACAATTTTTTTGGCAACCTGGGCGATGTGTGGACCAGCGCCAACCTGTTTTTGCAAGCCAAGCCCAGGCCGGCGCTGGAGATGGGCATGCGCTCACTGATCAACACGGTGTTTGGCCTGGGTGGCGTGCTGGAGGTGGCCGACGAGCTGGGCCTGGAGCGCAGCACGGTGGAAGACTTTGGCCAGACCCTGGGCTACTGGGGTCTGCGCAGCGGGCCGTACCTGATGCTGCCGCTGCTGGGCCCGTCGACCGTGCGCGACTCGGCGGGCCGGCTGCTGGATGTCAAGGATTCCGGTCCTGGCCGGGTCTGGCAAGAGCCGCGTGACCACAATGCGGCCACGATCTTGCAGGCGCTGGAAACCCGGGTTCGGCTGCTCAATGCCGGGCGGGTGCTGGACGACATTGCGCTGGACAAATACGTGTTGCTGCGCGATGCCTTTCTGGCACGCCGCCGCAGCCAGATCTACGACGGTGAACCGCCCGAGGACGAAGCTGCGCCTGCGGCGTTCAAAAGTCTGATCAAGTGAACAAACGCCTCTCGGTGAACCACCAACCTGGTTCGCGCGTTGTAGCTGCCAGGGCCGACCGGCCCCGACCCAAAGGATGACCTGATGTTGCGACGCACCTGGATTTCTGCACTGAGCCTGATGACCACGGCCGGCCTGTTGATGGCCGCCCCCCCGCTGCATGCCGAGGTGGTGACTGCCGACGCGTTTGTGCGCCAGGTTTCGTCCGAGGTGATCGATGCGGTCAAGGCCGACAAATCGATCCAGTCTGGCGACGTGGCGCGCATCCGTGCACTGGTCGATGCCAAGGTGATGCCGCATGTCAACTTCCAGCGCATGACGGCCAGCTCGGTGGGCCCGCAGTGGCGCAGTGCCACCCCCGACCAGCAAAAACGCATGCTGGTGGAGTTCAAGACGCTGATGGTCAACACCTATTCCGGCGCACTGACCCAGGTCAAGGACCAATCGGTCACTGTCAAGCCGCTGCGCGCGGGTGCCGGAGATTTGGGCGAGTTGGTGGTGCGCTCCGAGGTGCGTGGCAGCGGGGACCCGATCCAGCTCGATTACCGGCTGGAAAGAGCTGGCGAGAGCTGGAAAATCTACGACGTCAATGTCGGCGGCTTCTGGCTGGTCGAGGCCTACAAGGGCCAGTTTGCCAAGGACTTGAGCGCCGGTGGGCTGGACGCGCTGATCACCCGGCTGGCCGAGAAGAACAAGTCGCTGGCGTCGGCCAAAAATTGATGGCCGCTGCCGGCGTTGCACAGGCTGGCGGCACGCTGATCGCGCTGCCCCAGCGTTTGACGATGAGCGATGCCAGTGCCGAGTTGGCACGGCTGGCGCCGCTGTTGCAGGCGGCTACCGAGCCGGTGATCGATGCATCGCCGTTGCAAACACTCGACACGGCAGCCATTGCACTGCTGCTGGCATGCCAGCGCCAGGCGGCCAGTCAGGGCAGGGTGTTGCGGGTGACCGGGGCACCCGCCAAGCTGGACCAGCTTGCCCAGCTTTATGGTGTGCAGGCCTTGCTGGGGCTTTGACGCCGCTCAGCCTGGCGCCAGCGGATCGTCGATGCTGGTGGCAGGCATCGCATACCGCTTGGCGCGCAGGTTGCGTTTGATCTCCTGCATCATCGGCCGCAGGCCTGGCCCCAGGCGCAGCGCCACGCCGGTGGTCAGGATGTCGATGATGGTCAGGTGCAGCAGCCGCGACACCATCGGGCTGTAGCGGTCAAAGTCTTCCGGGTGGTCGGCCGCCAGCACGATCTGGTTGTGGCTTTGCGCCAACTGCGCCAACGGCGATCCGCTGGCCGTGATCACGATCACCGTCGCGCCTTTGCGGCGCGCAATGTCGGCGGCATCGATCAAATCGCGGCTGCGGCCCGAGTTGCTGATCACCACCGCGCAGTCTCCGGCGCCCAGCATCGTTGCACTCATCACCTGCACATGGCCGTCGCTCACCGCAGCGGCGTTGACACCCAGCCGGAAGAACTTGTGCTGGGCATCCTGCGCCACTATGCCGGAGTTGCCGACGCCGTAAAACTCGATGCGCTTGTGCGCCTGGCCGGCGGCCGTGAGTGCGGCCATTGCCTGATCAAACGCATGGCCGGCGGCGTTGTTGCGGTACTTGAGCATC
>JANOBL010000966.1:0-2671 GCA_031411635.1 Betaproteobacteria bacterium | reverse complement strand
GCCGGCGCGGATGGCCTTGATCTCCCAGCCGTCCAGCACCATGCCGGCCTCGTGCCGCTCGTCGATGTGGTAGTCGTAGCGGGCACGGCGGTTCTCGGCGATCGGGCCCGACGCCGGCAAGTCCTTGGGCGCGACCTTGGGGGCGTCCTTCAGCGGGGCGGTGCGGACGGTCGGGTTTTTGACTTTTGGCAAGGACATGGTGGCCAACAAAACAGGGCCGCCAGCTCAGGCGGTGGTCGACCCCTAGAATTCGCGTCATTGTATGAAGCATGTGAAAAAGTCAGCCCTGCTTTGGTACTCGGCGCAGGAGATGGTGGCGCTGGTGACCGATGTCCAGGCCTATCCCAGGTTCCTGCCCTGGTGTGAAAAAGCCGAGCTGCTGGACCAGACCGAGCACGGCATGACCGCGCGGCTGCACCTGCATTACGCCGGCCTGCGCCATGCCTTTACCACCCGCAATCTGCATACCGACACTGCTGCCGAAAAATCGGTGGTGATGGCGCTGGTGGACGGGCCGTTTTCCGAGTTGGACGGCACCTGGCGCTTTGTGCCCATTGGCGCTGCCGGCAGCAGCGCTTGCCGGGTGGCGTTTGATCTGCGCTACGCGTTTTCCAGCCGCGCACTGGAGACCGTGCTCAGCCCGGTGTTTGACCGCGTGGCCAACACCTTTGTCGATTCGTTTGTGCAGCGCGCCGAGCAGGTGTATGGCGCACGCTGAGCCCGCTGAGCCTGATTCGGCCGTCGCGCTGATCCCGGTAGAACTGGTTTATGCCGCTGCACCGCATCAACTGGTGCGGGTGCCACTGCTGCTGCCCGTCGGCAGCACCGTGGGCCAGGCCTGGTTGGCCAGTGGCCTTGAGCAGCGTTTTGGTGCCCGTTTGAGCAGCCCGGCGCCCGATGGCCTGACGCTGGGTTTGTGGGGCCGTTTGTGCCCGCCCGACACCGTGCTGCAGGCCCATGACCGGCTGGAACTGCTGCGTGCGCTGGTGGTGGACCCGATGGAGGCGCGGCGCCAGCGGCAGCGCCGGGACGGTGTGCGCAAGCAGGCCAGGCGCACATCTCCCAAACGAGGGCCCAAACAAGGCACCAAGCCAGCCCCGCAGCCTTAACGGCACTCCGAGGCGATCACCCGCTGCACCGCCTGCGCCTCGTCGGCGCGGCTGGCGTCGTCGACCACCACGCGCTCGCCTTTGTCGTTGAAACGCAGCAGCCGCTGGCCATTGCCCAGCACGGCGGCCTGCTGGCGGGCGCGCTGGCAGTTCTCGGCGCGCTGGGCAACCAGGCGCTCTTCATCCACCTTGGCGCGGGCCCGGGCTTCGTCGTCAGCGCGTTTGCGCCGGGCCTCCAACTCGGGGTCTACCGGCGCTCGCGGCGCGCCCTGTGCAGCGCTGCCAGCCGTTGCCGCACTGGCCGCTGCGGCCGGCAGCACAGCCGTTGCCGGCCGCGTGGCCGCAGCCGGGCGTTGCAACACGTCCTTGTCCGGGATGTCGCGCGGCGGTGGCAAGTCGCTGGCATGCACCTGGCCCCGGGCATCCTTCCACTTGTACTGTGCCTGCGCCGGCCCGGCGCCAACCAGCAGCAGGGCCAGCAGGCTTGCCAGCAGGGGGATGGGGGCAGGTCGCAAGAGGTGCTCCGGGAGTGGCCAAGCCGGCAGTCTACCCAGCGCCGCGCCGCCGGGCCGGGCGGCACGCGCGATGGGCGTCACGCTGGCTGAGGCGGGCGGTGAAGGCCACTCCGTATAATCTGGTTTTGCGACTGGAGCTTTCCCATGCGCCTTCTAGGCAAAGCGCTCACCTTCGACGATGTGTTGTTGGTGCCGGCCTTCTCCCAGGTGTTGCCCCGTGACACCTCGCTTGCGACGCAGCTTTCGCGCAACATCCGACTCAACCTGCCGCTGGTGTCCGCCGCGATGGACACGGTGACCGAGGCACGCCTGGCGATTGCCATCGCGCAAGAGGGCGGCATCGGCATCGTGCACAAGAACCTGACGCCGCAGCAGCAGGCGGCCCAGGTGGCACGGGTCAAGCGCTACGAATCGGGTGTGCTGCGTGATCCGATCACCGTGTCGCCCGATCTGCCGGTGCATGCGGTGATCGCACTGTCGCGCCAGCATGGCATCTCGGGTTTTCCGGTGATCGAAAACGGCCGCGTGGTGGGCATCGTCACCGGGCGCGACTTGCGTTTTGAAACCCGTCTCGATCTGCCGGTGCGCCGCATCATGACGCCACGCGACAAGCTGGTGGTGGTGCCCGAGTCCGCCACCATCGAAGACGGCAAGGCGCTGATGCACCAGCACAAGCTGGAGCGGGTGCTGGTGGTCAACGCTGCGTTTGAGCTGCGTGGGCTGATGACGGTCAAAGACATCACCAAGCAGACCAACTTCCCCAGCGCCGCGCGGGATTCACTGGGCAAGCTGCGCGTGGGCGCGGCGGTGGGCGTGGGCGACGGTACCGAAGAGCGGGTGGAACTGCTGGTCAAGGCCGGGGTTGATGTGCTGGTGGTGGACACCGCGCACGGCCACTCGGCCGGCGTGATCGACCGGGTGCGCTGGGTCAAGCGCCATTGCCCGCAAGTGGATGTGATCGCCGGCAACATCGCCACCGGCGAGGCTGCGCTGGCGCTGGTGGAGGCCGGTGCCGATGCGGTCAAGGTGGGCATCGGCCCGGGCTCG
>JANOBL010000965.1:0-3438 GCA_031411635.1 Betaproteobacteria bacterium | reverse complement strand
TGAAAGAAATTCCTTCTGTCCATGCTTGTCTCCTTGATCCGCGTCGCAAAAAGGCGATCCCGTGGCCTCGCCTGGGTGATGGCTCTATCCGCAGCGACTGTCAGTGCCCGCCGCCCAGGTACGCGGCCCGCACGGCCGGGTCATCGCGCAGTTTGGCGGATTCGCCGTGGACGGAGATACGCCCGTTCTCCAGCACATAGCCGTAGTCGGCCACCGCCAGCGCGGCAGCGGCAAACTGCTCGACCAGCAGCATCGTCACGCCCTCGCTCTTGAGCCTGGCGATGATGCGGAACACCTCGTCCACCAGGATCGGCGCCAGGCCCATCGACGGCTCGTCCAGCAGCACCACCTCGGGGTTCAGCATCGTGGCGCGGGCCATCGCCAGCATCTGCTGCTCGCCGCCCGACAAGGTGCCGGCCAGTTGCAGCCGGCGCTCTTTGAGGCGCGGAAACAGCGCCATCGCGCGCTCCAGGTCGGCCGCCACATCACCCTTGGGCCGGGCGCCGGTGTAGCGCGGAAACGCGCCCAGCCGCAGGTTGTCGGTTACCGTCATCGTGGCAAATACGCGCCGGCCCTCGGGTGAGTGGGCCAGGCCCAAACGCGCGATGTGGTAGGACTCCAGCCCGGCGATGGCCTTGCCGTTGAGCGTGATCTGGCCCGCGCTGGGCGCGATCATGCCGGACACCGCGCGCATCGTGGTGGTCTTGCCGGCGCCGTTGGAGCCGATCAAGGTCACCACCTTGCCACGCGGCACCTCAATGCTGATGCCGTGCAGCACCTCGATCTTGCCGTAGCCGGCGTGCAGGTCCTGGATGGTCAGCATCGTAGTGTCCTCGCCCGCGTCATACCGCTGTGCCACTCACCGCCAGGCCCTCGGCAGCCTGGCCGCCCAGATAGGCCTCGATCACCTTGGGATCGGCCTGCACCGCCGCCGGTTTGCCCTCGGCGATCTTCTGGCCGAAGTCCAGCACCGAGACGGTGTCGCAGACCGACATCACCACGTCCATGTGGTGCTCGATCAGGATCAAGGTGATGCCGTGCTCGCGGATCTTGCCGATGATGGCCACCAGTTCCTTGATGTCAGGCGCGGTCAGGCCAGCGGCCGGCTCGTCCAGCAGCAGAAGCTGCGGGTCCAGCGCCAGCGCGCGTGCGATCTCCAGCAGGCGCTGCTTGCCGTAGGGCAGGTTGCGCGCCTCCTCGTGCGCCAGGTCGGCCAGGCCGACAAACTGCAGCAGGCCCAGCGCGCGCGCGGTGGCCGCCTTGTCCTCGCGGCCATAACGTGGGCTGTGCAGGGCCACGTCCACCAGGTTGCTGTTGAAGCTGTGGTGCAGGCCCACCATCACGTTTTGCAGCGCCGTCATCTCGCCAAAAAGCTGCACGTTCTGAAAGGTGCGCGCAATGCCCGACAGCGCGATGTCGGACGATGTGCGCCCCACCAGCGAGCGGCCAGAAAAGCTGATCTCGCCGGCAGTGGGCAAATAGATGCCGGTCAGCACGTTCATCATCGTGCTCTTGCCCGAGCCGTTGGGCCCGATCAGGCCGTGCACGGTGCCGCGCTTGACGGTCAGCGCCACGTCGTTCAGCGCCTTCAGGCCGCCAAACTGCATCAGCACGTTCTTGGCCACCAGCAACTCGGGTTGCAACTCGCCCACCGTGCCCAGCTTGGCATTGGCCACCGCATCACCGCGCACCGGGGCCACCTCGGCCTCGTCAAACTGCTGGCCCTGCGGCTTGACGTTGAAGGCGGCGCGCACAAAACCGACGATGCCGTCCTGCAGGTAATAAACAACAAACAAGGTGATCAGGCCAAAGATCGACAGCCGCCAGTCGGTCATGGTCTGCAGCACAAACGACACGCCGGCCAGCGCGACGCTGCCCACCACCGGGATGGCGGCCGAGCGCCAGGCCGTCTTGCCACGCTGCACCGATACCGCCGCGGCAATCGTCACCAGCAGCGCCACCGCCACCGCCACGCTGCGGAACATCACCAGATCGTCCAGCAGCTTGGGCAGCAGCACGATGATGGTGGCGCCCAGCAGCGCACCGCTGCGCGTCTTGCGCCCGCCCATGATGATGGCCAGCAGAAACATCACGGTCAACTCAAAGTTGTAGGTGTTGGGCGAGATGTACTGCTCGCTGTAGGCATACAGCGCACCGGCCAGCCCGGCCAGCCCGGCGCTGACGACAAAGGCATACACCTTGTAGCGGTAGACCGACACGCCCATGCAATCGGACGCCACCGGGCTGCCGCGCAGCGCCTCGAAAGCCCGGCCCAGGTGCGAGCGCAGCACGCGGTGCACCACCACCAGCGACAGCAACAGCATCACCAGCACCACCCAGTAAAACTCGCGCTCGCCCAGCTTGGCGCCAAACAGCGCCGGCTTGGCCAGCTTGATGCCCAGCGGGCCGGCGGTGAGAAACGTCATCTCGTTGATCAGGATCTGGATGATGGTGCCAAAGGCCAGCGTGACCATCGCCAGGTAGGGCCCGGTCACGCGCAGCGCCGGCAAGGCCAGCAGCGCGCCAAAACCCGCGGTCACGACGATGGCCGCCGGCAAGGTCAGCCACAGCGATGCCCCCAGCTTCACCACCAGCACCCCGGCAGCGTAGGCGCCGATGCCAAACAGCCCGGCATGGCCCAGCGAGACCTGGCCGGTATAGCCCACCACGATGTCCAGCCCGAACAGCACGATCGCGTAGATCATGATGGTCTCGACCAGGTGGATGTAATACGGGTTGTGCACCGCCAGCGGCAGCGCGGCGACCAGCGCAAAGCCGATGACCGAGATCAGGACGATTCGCGTGTTCATCGCAGCGCCAGCCGGGCCGTCCCAAAGGCGCTGCCACCCCCTTGGGGGACAGCGAACGAAGTGAGCGTGGGGGTTGTCATGTTCAGACCTTCTTGATTGCGCTCTTGCCAAACAGCCCGGCAGGCTTGACCGCCAGCACCACCAGCAGCAGCACCAGGCCGGGCACGTCCTTGTAGCCGGTGGACAGGTAAAAGCCGGTGGTGGTCTCGGCCACGCCCAGGATGATGCCGCCCACGATGATGCCCATGCCGCTGTTCAGCCCGCCGATGATGGCCACCGCAAAGGCTTTCAATCCGAGCACCGCGCCCATCGTCGCGCCGGTGAGCGTGAGTGGGGCGATCAGCACGCCGGCAAACGCGGCGGTCAGCGAGGACAGCGCATACGAGAAGGTGATCACCAGCCCGGTGTTGATGCCCATCAGCTTGGCCGCGTCGCGGTCGTTGAAGGTGGCCACCACCGCCTTGCCGTAGATCGACTTGCGGTTGAAGATTTCCACCGCCAGCATCATGCCCACCGCGCCCACCACCACCAGGATCTCCATCGGCAGCACGTTGGCGCCAAGAAACTTGATCGGCGCCTCGGGCAGTGGCGACGGAAACTTCAGGTCGTCGCGGCCCCAGACGTTTTC
>JANOBL010000964.1:0-10171 GCA_031411635.1 Betaproteobacteria bacterium | reverse complement strand
CTGGCCAAGGCCGGGCTGACGGTGGACGACATCGACTTGTGGGAGATCAACGAGGCGTTTGCGGTGGTGGCTGAAAAGTTCATCCGCGACTTGAAGCTGGACCGCGACAAGGTGAATGTCAATGGCGGTGCGATGGCGCTGGGCCACCCGATAGGCGCCACCGGATCGATCCTGATCGGCACGATGCTGGACGAGCTGGAGCGGCGCGACCTGAAGCGTGGCCTGATCACAATGTGCGCGGCGGGCGGCATGGCCCCAGCCATCATCATCGAAAGGATTTGAGATGGACTTGAGCTATTCGGCCGAAGAACTGGCCTTCCGCAACGAGGTGCGGGCCTGGCTGGCCGGCAACCTGCCCGACGACATCCGCGCCAAGGTGCTGGGCTACCAGCACCTGAGCAAGGCCGAGATCATCCGCTGGCACAAGATCCTGGCGGCCAAGGGCTGGAGCGTGCCGCATTGGCCGGTGGAGTGGGGTGGCACCGGCTGGAACATCACCCAGCGCTACATCTACGACGAAGAGTTCGGCCTGGCCGGCGCCCCGGGGTTGCCGCCATTCGGCCCGGCGATGTGTGCATCGGTGCTGCACCGCTTTGGCACACCGGTGCAAAAGCGCCGCTACCTGCCACGCATCCGCAATGGCGATGATTTTTGGGTTCAGGGTTACTCCGAGCCGGGTGCCGGGTCGGACCTGGCGGCGCTGAAGATGCGCGCCGAGCGCAAGGGGGACAGCTACCACGTCACTGGTCAAAAAATCTGGACCACGCTGGGCCATTACGGCGACTGGATTTTCTGCCTGGTGCGCACCGACCCCACGGCCGAGAAGCGGCAGGAGGGCATCAGCTTCTTGCTGATCGACATGGCCACGCCCGGCATCACGGTGCGCCCGCTGATCCTGATGGACGGCGGCCACGAGGTGAACGAGATCTTCTTCGACGATGTGGTGGTGCCGGTGGAAAACCTGGTGCACGAGGAGAACAAGGGCTGGACGGTGGCCAAGTACCTGCTGGGCCACGAGCGCATGGGCTCGGGCAATGTGGGTGCATCGCGGCGCGAGCTGGGCACGCTGCGTGAGCTGGCCGGGCGCGAGCTGAAAAACGGCAAGCCGCTGCTGGACGATGTGCGTTTCCGGGACCGGCTGTCCAGGGTGGAGATCGAGCTGGCGGCGCTGGAACTGACCTCGATGCGCTTTTTGGACAAGATGCGCCGCACCGGCCAGTCGCCGGGTGCCGATGTGTCGATGCTGAAGATCCGCGGCACCGAGGTGCAGCAGATGATCACCGAGCTGATGATGCAGGCGGTGGGGCCACGCGCCCAGCCATTCAAGGCGGTGGACGATGGCGCGATCGACCACTTCACCTCCCGGCTGGCGCCGCGCTACTTCAACATGCGCAAGACCAGCATCTACGCCGGGTCCAACGAGATCCAGCGCAACATCATCGCCAAGATGACGCTCGGACTTTGAGTGCAGGGGACAAGCAATGAACTTTGAATTCAGCGACGAGCAGCAGCAACTGGCCGATTCGGTGCAGAAGTTTCTGGCCAATGAGTACACGTTTGAGCAGCGCAAGCTGATCCTGCAATCACCCAGTGGCGTCAGCAGCAGCGTCTGGGCCACGTTTGCCGACATGGGGCTGACGGCAATCGCTTTGCCCGAGGCCGATGGTGGTTTTGGTGGTGGCGCCACCGATTTGATGGCGGCGATGGAGGCTTGCGGCGAGGCGCTGGTGGTGGAGCCGCTGCTGGACAACATCGCGCTGGGCGGCCGGCTGGTGAGCAAAGCCGGCTCGTTGGCGCAGCGTGCGGCCTGGCTGCCGGGCCTGATAGCTGGCAGCGTGCAACTGGTATTTGCCAGCCTGGAGCCGGGTTCCCGTTACGACCTGGCGCCGCACCAGACCACCGCCCAGGCAACGGGCGACGGCTGGGTGCTGGACGGCGAGAAGTGCGTGGTGATGGGCGCTGCGACCGCGAACCGGCTGATCGTCTCGGCCCGCACCGCTGGCCAGGCGGGTGGTGCTGACGAGAAGGCAGGCGTCAGCCTGTTCCTGGTCGATCCAAAAGCGGCAGGCGTCACGCTGAACCCCAGCCGCACGGTGGATGGCCAACGCGCCGCCGATCTGCGTTTGCAGAACGTGGCGCTGGCGGCAGATGCACTGCTGGGACCGCTGCACGGCGCGCTGCCACTGATCGACGAGGCGCTGGACTTTGCCACCGCGCTGCTGTGCGCCGACGCGATCGGCGCGATGAAATCCGCCAACGACGCCACCCTGGAATACATGAAGACACGCAAGCAGTTTGGCGTGCCGATTGCATCCTTCCAGGTGCTGCAGCACCGCATGGTGGAGATGTACATCTGCTGCGAGCAGGCGCGCTCGATGGCCATCCTGGCTGCCGCCAACGTGGATGCCGGTGGGGATGTGGCCGACCGGCAAAAAGCGGTGTCGATGGCCAAGGTGAAGATCGCCGATGCGGCGCGCCAGATCAGCCAGGAATCAGTGCAGTTGCACGGTGGCATGGGCATGACCGAAGAGCTGAAGGTGTCGCACACCTTCCGCCGGCTGACGATGATCGCGCAGCGCTTTGGCGACGCGGATCACCACCTGGAGCGCCTGGCCGCGCTGGGCTGAAACTGTCCCGGGTTTGGGCGCTACCGGTGCTGGCCCGGGGCACAGGCCCTTGAACGATGGAGGCGGGATGGCAGGCGCCCCAACGGCGACGGCATTCAAGTTCGACGCCTTCATCTCCTACAGCCACCAGGCGGACGATGTGCTTGCGCCCGCGCTGCACCGTGCGTTGCACGAGTTTGCGCGGCCGCGCTTCAAGAAGCGCGCGCTGCATGTCTTTCGCGACCAGACCACGCTGTCGGCCAACCCCGTGTTGTGGACCGCCATCGAGGCTGCGCTGTCGTCATCGCGCTTCCTGCTGCTGATGGCCGCGCCGGCGTCGGCCGCCTCCCGGTGGGTGCGCCGCGAGCTGGCCTGGTGGATGGAGCACCGCTCGCCGCAGACGATGCTGGTGCTGGTGACCGACGGCGAGCTGGTCTGGGATGAAGACCGGTCCGACTTCAACTGGGCGCGCACCACCAGCGTGCCGCGCGAGGCGCTGGGCGGCCGCCTGACGCAGGAGCCGCTGTGGGTGGACCTGCGCTGGGCCCGCAACGGCGAGACGCTGACGCTGCGCCATGGCCGCTTCAGGCAGGCCGTGCTGGACATCGCCGCACCCTTGCACGGGCGCGACAAGGACGAACTTGATGGTGAGGACGTGCGGCTGTTTCTGCGTTCGCAGCGGGTGCGCAAGGCCGTGACGGCAGGCCTGGTGGTGTTGACCACGGTGGCCGTCGCGGCGGGCGCCGTGGCCTATGTGCAGCGTGACCGCGCTTTGCGCCAGACCTTGATCGTGCGGCTGGAGCGCCTGTCGGTCCAGGCCGACTTGCTGCGCGCGCGTGGCGAGCCTGCGGATGCCAGCGTGATGCTGGCCGCCGAGGCCTTGGCGCAGCTCAGCAGACTCGGCGAAGCCCACCTCGAGGCGGACCTTGCGCTGCGCGGCGCATTGGCCGGCCAGCCGATTACGGTGCGCGAATTCGATTTCCCGGATCGGCGCTACCGGCTGACCGCGGCCGGTCGAGTCCTTGTGACCCAGGATCCGACCGTCGATGCGCTGGGGGCCTACGGCCTGCCGGGCGGGGAGTTCGTGAGCTGCGATGTCAACCGCATCAACACCGCGCACGATGGCGCCCAGCCGGCAGGCGGCCCGGCCTGGGCGCTTGCACTCAGCGCTGGCGGCCGCTGGTGCATCGTCAGGCGCGATGCCAAGCGCTACGAACTGTGGTCGGCGCAGCCGCTGCAGCGCGTCGCGTCGTGGCAGGAGGCGGCCAGCACCGGGCGGCCGGTATTCGCCGTCAGCGAAGACGGCGCCGTTCTCGCGCGCACGGCACGCAACCACGAGCATCAACTCGCGGCCTCGGCGCTGCGGGTGTGGCATCGTTCGACCGGTCAGGACCTGCTGCAACGGCGCGGCGCGGAGTTTCTGCAGTTCTCTCCTGACGCACAGCACTTCGCAACGACCGAGGGTGTCTGGCGCCTGCCCGCGGATGGCCGGGGGGCCGCGGTCCGGTTGTGGGCGTGGACCGGCGTCCCGATCGACCTGGCGTTCAGCACTTCCGGCGGGCATGTTGCCGTGCGCATGGAAGTTGCCGGCAAGCTGCAGATCTGGACGCTGGCCAAGCGCGAGCAGCTGTACGAGCTTGACCGCGTGCCACCGGGGCAGTTGGCGGCGCTGGCCGACGGCGCCTGGGCGCTGGCCGTCGTTGGCAAGGCCCAGGCCTGGCTCTGGGACGTGATGACCGACCGGGCCCGCGTGCGCCTGCCGCAAGCCGTGGAGGCCGCTGCCATCGACGGTGGGGACCTTGTGGCGCTGGTCGAAATCGGCCTGGGCAACGGGACAACGCGCCAGCGCATCCTGCGCCTGCCGTGGAACGGGGCGGCGTTTGCTGCCACGCCGCTGCCCGCGGGGCTGGACGCGCAGACCATCGAGTCCATCGAGGTGGACCAAAACACGGTCCGCCTGGCGATGCGCAATGAACCCGAAGCCTACGGCCTGGTGTGGACAGCCGGCGATGATCGGTGGACCAAGGTGGATGCCAGGCCTGCCGTGCTTGAGCCCGCGGCCGCAGCCAGCGCGGCGCGAAGTTTGAGCACGGCGTCCCCGACAGCCGCTGCGGATCTGTACGGTGTGCGTGCAACCGACCTGAGTGTCATCGTGACCCGGGAAGGTGTCGACCTGTTGCAGCTCGACGTGCCCACCGGCCCGCGCCTGGCCGGCGTCTCACGCGACGGGCTTGGCGTGGCCATCATCGACATGGCCAACATCGTGTCGCTGCACCACATCGCCGCCGACGCCCTGATCGCGCAGGCCTGCGCGCGCAAGCCTCAAGCGCTGGCGCCGGGGCTGCGGCAACTGGTGCCGGGGCCCGCGACGGCAGATGTCTGCGGGCAGCCCTTGGCACCGGCCAGCCCGGCCCGGTCCGAAACCCGCTGACGCGGCCAACGGCGGCGGATTTCCTGCAACGCCGGCTGACAGCGCGCCAAGCCCGCAGGCCTGTCGCCAGTGCGCCTGCGCGGCCGGCGCCAGCTTGGCAACATCGGCCGGACGGCCTGCCCGATCCAACCCACCCCAAGGAGACCTGCATGTACCCACCCTTCAACCTGAGCGGCCACGGTGCGGTGATCACCGGTGGCAACGGCGGCATCGGCCTGGGCATGGCCAGTGCGCTGCTGGCCGCCGGCGCCAAGGTGGCGATCTGGGGCTCCAACCCCGACAAGACCAGCCGCGCCCAGGCCAAGCTGGCCACCGAGTGTGGTGATGCCGGCCGGGTGCACAGCTTTGTCTGCGATGTGGGCGACGAGGCCCAGGTGGACGACACTTTTGCCGCCTCGGTGGCCGCGCTGGGCCAGGTGCAAAGCTGCTTTGCCAATGCCGGTGTGTCGAGCAAGGGCACGGTGATCACCGAGATGAGCCTGGCCGAGTTCCGCCGCGTGCAGCGCATCAATGTGGACGGCGTGTTCCTGACCTTCCGCGCTGCTGCCCGGCACATGGCCGCGCATGGTTTGGGCGGCTCGTTGGTGGCCACCGCCAGCACCGCTGCGGTGGAGGGCGCGGCGCGCAACAGCCACTACGGTGCGTCCAAAGGTGCGGTGACGGCGATGGTGCGGGCACTGGCGGTGGAATTGGCGCGCCACCAGATCCGCGTCAATTCCATCCTGCCGGGCTGGATCGTTACCGACATGACCGAAAAATCGGTGAACAACGAGAAGTTCGCTGCCGCAGTGATGCCGCGCATCCCGGCCCGCCGCTGGGGTGAGATCGACGATTTTGGTGGCATCGCGGTTTACCTGGCCAGCCGGGCTTCGGCCTATACCACGGGCGAGCAATTCATCATCGATGGTGGCTATACCAAGTTTTGAACTTCAAGCCTCTTTGGGACGGCGCGAGGCCGAAGCCACCGGGTGACCGGCTGGCTCCGTGCCCGTGGCCAGAGGCCCCAAGCGTTCGGCAGGCACAAACAGTCCACAGGACTGTTTGTGTCCGGGCTCACTCCCCCGAAGTCGGCTGGAGGCGGCCGACTTCTCCTCCTCTACCTGCGGCATCCGGTCACCCGGTGGCCTCGGCCCGGCAGCGGCGGTGCACTGCGACGGTCTTGAGGGCCGGTGAGTTGCGGAAATTCAGCTCGAAAGGCCGCTCAATCGATCTCCGCAACCCCGGGCGTATTGAGTGCCGCGCAAGCATGGCAAAGTGGTCGGATTGCACTTGACTTGAAATCGGGCATGCCTGAAAGGGCATCGTGGGTTCGAATCCTGCTGCCTCCGCCGATAAGAAGTCGGAACGCTGTGCCGGCAACGCCGCAGCCGAGCGTACGCACTCCCAAATCCACTGGCAAGGTTGGATCATTGCGAAAACCAAGGCGTGCCGCATCTTTGATGTCAGCGACTGGCTCAGGACCGGACGCTCAGTGGCCATGGCGGGCGGTCAACACTCTGACTCAGAGCCGACATACGATTCGCTGAACTCGACGCCTCGAAGCTGCCGGTCGGACCCGCAGGGGCCCGGCGTTAGCGCACCGAAGCGGCGGGCGCGCATCAGTGGGCTGCCGCTGAGCCGCAATCGACGGGCTTGTGCCACGCGACACGGGCTGGCAGATGTTCCTCGCGCGAGTCGGGCGCCAATAACGTCTTTGCTTCCTCTTGTAATCTGCGCAAATCTTCCGGTGCGTCGTCAGCCAGCCCGGGCAGCTTCGATTGCAGCGATGTCGATTTTGGTCATCTGCATCATTGCGTCGAACGCCCGCTTGGCCGCCGCGGGGTTGGGGTCAGTGATCGCGGTGATGAGGGCGCGCGGGGCGATCTGCCACGACAGCCCCCACGCGTCTTTGCACCATCCGCAGGCGCTGGCTCGGCCGCCATGATCGATGATCGCGTTCCACAAGCGGTCGGTCTCCGTCTGATCGTCGGTGGCCACCTGGAACGAGAACGCCTCGCTGTGCTTGAACGCCGGCCCGCCGTTGAGCCCCAGGCAGGGAATTCCTATCACCGTGAATTCGATGGTCAGGACGTCGCCCCGCTTACCCGAGGGGGAGTCCCCGGGCGCGTGATGGATCGCACCCACATTGCTGTCCGGAAACGTCTTTGCATAGAACTGCGCAGCATTCACGGCATCACCGTCGAACCAGAGGCATATCGTGTTCTTGCTTTTCATGTTCGCTTTCATGGTCGGTTCAGGGGCAGTCCGCACGCCGGCGTGTGTCCGGCCTCAGCGTTGAGTGCCGGCGCACCGCCGGCCAACTGGCAGGGTCCGAGCGGTTGATTCGCCAACGCCTTGCATCAAGATGCCCGACAAGTCAGCGGCTGCCAACCACTCATATGGGCCTGATCTCGATCTCTGACGGTACGGGCATTGGGTTCGGGCAGCGCTTGACCCACGCCACCGCGTCTTCGATCGACGGCACCTCCCAAAGCCAATAGCCGGCAACGAGATCCCCCGTAAACGGCCCGTCAACAACCGTGCGCGCCTTCCCGTCGAAGCGCACTCGCTTTGCCTCACGACTCAGGCGCAGGCCGTCGCAGTCCTTCAACACACCAGCCTTCTTGAGCTCCTCGTTGAAGACCTCCATCGCGGCCATCGAACCCTTCATCTGCGCGTCGCTCATCGCTTCCAAACGAGACTCGAGGTCGGGGTTGGACTTGACCAGAATCATGAACTTCATGTTCAGCTCCTTTCGAGTGAGTTGAGCTTTAAGGCGTGGTTCAGTGGACTCAAGGTGTGCCGTAGCTCAAGCTCGGGTACCAATCGGCGCCACGTCCCTCTGGTGTGCTGTCGAGAATCGTCCAGAGCGGCATGAGGTCGGGTGCACCTCGCGGGTCCTGGCCCGGATCGGCCGTACTGCCGCCCATCTCGCCGCTCCAGAAGTGGCGAACGCTGCCGTCGCGCCGGGTGAAAACATTGAACCCCGGCATGTCTGCGTCGTCGGCGCTGACGTAGTCGCGAGTGAAGTCGCCGTTAACGTCCGAGTACAACCTGAGGTGCTGCCAGCCGCGCTCTTTCTTTACCGCCAGCAAGCGCTCGATCGGCGAGCGCGCGACCATCACCAGCGCAACGCGCTGTTCGACGTCGAGCGATTCGCCGTCCCAGGCGGCCATCAGCGACGTGCACATCGGGCAAGGCCGCTCGCGCTCAGGCCCGTACATGTAGCTGTAGACCGCCAGCGTCTGCTTGTCGCCGAATAATGCGGAGAAACTGACAAGGCCGTTCTCACCGACGAATGCGTAGTTCTTGGGCACCGTGCCGCCCGGCGGCAGGGCGCGTCGCTGCGCCGCTACGCGCTCGATGCGACGCCGAAGTTCGATCTCCTCGGCGAGAAGTTCGTCGCGAGCATGTCGGTACTCGGTACTTTCGTTCGGAAAGCGCACGCCGTTCTGGCGGGCCAGGTCGATCGCTGAGGTGAGTTGGGTTGTACTCATGGCGATTACAGGCCTCAAGCCTTCGGCGCCGCCACATTCACCATCCACGGCACCCCGAACTTGTCGGTCAGCATGCCGAACGACGAAGTCCAAAAGGTTTTCATCAGGGCCATCGTCACCTTTCCGCCTTGACCGAGCGCCGTGAACACGCGTTGCGCTTCAGCGTCGTCGGCCACCTCGATCGCAAGCGTCATCCCCTTGAACTCTGCGTGCGCCTCGCCCGGGCTGTCATCGGCCATCAACGCGGTGTCGCCAATCCGAAAGGAGGCGTTCATGACCTTCTCATCGAACCCCGGCGGCGGCTTCATGGCCGCGTCGGGGCTGTCCTTCCAGCGCATCAGCCCAGTGACTTCGGCACCGATGGAGCTCTTGTAGAACTCCAGTGCCTCTTCACAGCGGCCGCGGTAGGAGATGTAGGCTTGAACTTTCATGATGGGTTCCTCTACAGAGGGGTATCAGGGTGAGCGGATCGACCAGCCGCGGATCAGACGTCAAGCAACGGCGCGAAACCACCGTAGACCATCCGTTTTCCATCAATGGGTCTATCGCCCAACGCCTTGACGCGAGGGTCGTTCATGAACTTCTCGTTGCCGGCATCGCGAGCCACTTTGGATGGCCATTCGACCCAGGAGAAGACGACGGTCTCTTGGCCCTCCGCCTTCACGGCGCGCTTGAAGTCGGTGACCTTACCGTCGTGCAACGCATCGCCCCAGCACTCCACAACGCGCGTGGCGCCGAACTCCTTCAAGAGCGCGGCGGACTTGGTTGCCATCTCGCGATAGGCGTCCTTGTTGCCCGTTGTGACGGGAATCAGAAAGCCGTCGATGTAGCTCATGGGCCTGCTCCTTGGATTGCGTGGATGAACCGTTCAACCTTGCCGAGGGGATGGCGCGCCAATCACCTGGTTTCGCGTTGCACTGGCTGATTTTGTTGGCAATGGAACTCCTTGAGCCGACTGGTAGAACCATAGAGATAGCTATCAATTGGACCGGTCTCGGTGCCGACATCTCCGTGACCCTTCTTGCTTGGGCTTTCCCACTGCACGCTTGCAGTCTTCTCGATCATGATGGAACTTTTCAAGGGACTGCAGCGGCGTGTAATAGGCCTGTTTGCACGCGGTCACGGACCTCGCTCGGTAGTCGAAGGAATTCATACTTCGCCACGAAGGTTCACGTCCGCAGGAACGATAGCAGCGCATCGTTGAACGCCTGCGTGTGCGATACGTTCAACCCATGCGGCGCACCTTTCACCGTGATCAGCTGGCTGTGGGGCACGGCCCTGTGCGTGCGCTGAACTGAGCCTTTGAGCGTCACGATTGCGTCCGCGTCGCCGTGGATCACCAGCGTAGGCACCGACACCTTCTTCAGGTCTTCCCGGAAGTCAGTGGTGCCGAACGATTCCATGCAGGCCAGCGCAGTATGCTGCGCCGACTGGTTGCACAGGGCGACAGCCTCGCCACGCTGTGCCTCGGTCACCTGCAGCGCACCGTTGGCAGAGAAGAAGTCCTTGGTGAACAGGTCAAAGAAGGAAGCTCGCTCCTCCTCGAGCGCCTTCTTCATCTGTTGCGCCTTTTCAGGCGTGAGGGGGCCTTCAGGGTTGTCCGCCGTCTTTGTCAGATAGGGCGGCACGGCCGCCGCAAACACCACGCTGCGCAGGCG
>JANOBL010000963.1:0-4407 GCA_031411635.1 Betaproteobacteria bacterium | reverse complement strand
TGCCGAGCTGGCTGAGCCGGGTGGTCAGGCTGCCGTCGTTGCGGGCGTTGAAAAAGACCAGGCCATCCCCTTCCACATCCACCGCCACGTCGGTGGCGGCGGCCAGGCCGATGCGGCGTGCATCGATCTGGCCACTTTGCGTGATCAACGGCGCCACCAGCACCACGCTGCCGTCGGTGGCCGTGATCCGGCCCTCGGCACGGATTTCGCCGGCATCACCCCCTTGACGGCTCAGCAGCAAGCGGCCCGAGGCCAGATCCTGGTTGCTGATCGACAAGGTGCTGGCCAGCAACCCGCCCACATCCACCTGCGAGCCCAGGCCAAACACGATGCCACGCGGGTTGATCAGCCAGACCGTGCCATTGGATTGCAGGCTGCCAAAGATTGCCGAGGGGTCGTTGCCCAGCACCCGGTTCAGCAATACCGAGCTGCGGTCGGGCTGGCTGATCACCACGCGCTCGTTGGCGCCGATCGAGAACGTTGTCCAGTCGATGCCGGCACGGTTGCTGCCCTGGCTGATGTCCAGGCGCAGCGGCGTGGTTTGTTTGACGCTGGTCTGGCCAAAGCTGGGCTGGGCGCCCTGCGGCAAGCCAAACGTGGCCGGTGTTGCGCCGGCCAGGCACACCGCCAGGCTGATCGGGCGCAGAAAAAAGCGATGCAGGGGCCGGCGCGGGTGCAGCGATGTGGACATGGAACTCACCTCTTGGGCACCGGCGCCGACAACGGCACAGGCGCCAAACTTCAATTGAAGAACTTGGTCGCCAGCAGGTAGAACCGAGGTTTGCGCACCACGGTGTCGCTGCGCGGTGTGCCCGAAATCGGCGTGGCCAGGCTGAAGCGCACGGCGTACTCGTTCGGCCGCACCCAGGACAGGCCCAGGCCGGCGCCGGAAAAGGCACTGGTATTGGCCAGCGGGTTTTGCGCAAGCGCCGACACCTTGTGGCGGAAACGCACAAAACCCGCATCGAAAAACACACTTGCCACCAACTCGTTGGAAATGCGGCCCAGCCAGGATTCGGGCGGCAGCAAGCGGGCCTCGACACTCATCACCAGGCCCTCATCACCGGTGCCCTCACCGGTGGCAAAGGCCCTAACGCCCTCGGGCCCGCCGAGCCGAAACTGCTCGGTGGTATCGAGGTTGTGAAACGCCCACTGGCCACGCACCGACAGATAGGCCAGCACCTTGCCGCTGCGCTTGTCCTGCAGCGACGGCAGCATGAAAAGCAAATCCTGCAATCGTGAAAAACCGAAAGTCAGCTTGGCAAAGCTGGCGTCATCGTCGTTGTTTTTCTGGCTTACATCGGCATACACCACCCGCCCGGTGACAACCGTCACATCGTAGGTGTTGACCCCACCGCCCAACGCCGCATCGCGGAAATCCCCGGTAACGCCCAAAGACAGTGTGTCCACCGTCTTGCGGCTCACTTGTTCGGCCAACTCCTGCCGGTCTTCGTAAGCCTTGTGCTCGGCCGAGGCCACGGTGAACAAGTTGAGGTTGCGCGAGCGGATCAGCGGGTACAGGCCATAACCCGTCAGCGTGACGGCCGAGCCGTTGAGGTTGAGCGGAAACGCCGTCTTGTCGAGCTGGTACTTGACTGCCGACAGCGACGTGCCGAGCTTGATGCCGTCACTGCCCACCGGCGTGGTGTAGCCCAGCAAACCAAAGGCCAGGCCCGCCGTGGTGGAGGCCAGCAGATTGGCGGTAAAACCATCGCCGCGGCCAAACGGGCTGTTCATCTGCACCAGCCCGCCCAGCCGGTACTCGCCCAGGTAGCGCGAGCCGTTGATGTCGGCCTCGGCCTTGCCCGACCAGATGCTCTCGGCACCGGGCGTGACCACCAGGTCGGCAGTGCCGGGCTTGCTGCCGGCACGCACCTCGAAACGCGCTTTCAGGCCGCGCAGATCGTTGACCAGAAACACCACCCGCTCAACATCACGCACCAACAGGATGCTGCCGGGTTGCAGCCGGTCCAGGTAGGCCTGCACCACCTCACGCCGCACCGGCAGATCGGTGGCCGGCCAGTTCAGCACCACCTTGTCCAGCCGGCCCTCCAGCACCGCGATGCGCACCACACCGTCCTGAAAGTTCTGCTCGGGCACATAGGCATAGCCCAGGTAGTAGCCCAGCTCGCTTTGCAAAAAGCGCGTTACCTCCACCTTGGCATTGTTCAGGTCTTCGAAGCTGCGGTTTTTGCCGGTGTAGTCCCGGGTCAGCTCGGCCAGCTTGGCGCGCAAGGCGGCCGGCGCGCTGTCATCCACCGCATACCGAACGATGTCCAGCCGCACATCGTCCTCGGGCTTGCCCAGCTCACGCGCCACCTCGGCCGGTGGCGTCGGCACGGTGGCGGTACTTGGTGGCAAGACCTTCAACGGCGCCAGTTCAGTGCTGGTCGGTATCGGTACCTGCCCCGGCACCTGCGCCGTTTGCGCAAGCGCCGTTGCAGCGCAAACCAAGCCCACCAACCCCAGCATTTGCGCTTTCACGGCCCACCTCAATTGCCCCATCCCGGCCTCTCTTTTTTTGCTGATTTGCGACTGCTGACCTTTGTTACATAGTAGCGGAGCACCCTTGCCAGCGCCACCGATCCCGTCCCCGTCCTTGATGACTGCGGTGTCCTGCGCAACAGGGTTTGAACAGCCACTTCGTAGATCATCAACAAGGGGGTTCTCAGATCGCAACAAGCCTGAGACACTGCCGCCACCTTGAGCCCGCCGCAACGCGCCAGGCACATGTCGCCCGGCGGTTCTGGCGATCTGCAAACACCCCCCCAATCTGTCTTGTCGATGAGCGATTTCGAATCCGAAGAACGCAGCATCGCCACGTGGCTGCAGCCACTGGATGATGAGTCTGCACCCTGCGGGCCAGACCTTGAATACGACAACGATTTCCTGGCCATCACCCAGGCCGCCGCAGGCAAGCCCGAATCGCAGTTTGGCCCGGCCGAGCCGCCCGATTGGCGCGGCGTGGTCGAGATGGCCGAGGCGCTGCTCGATCGCTCACGCGACCTGCGCATCGCCATCCTGTGGCTGCGCGCCAAGCTGCACCTGGTGGGCTACGGCGTGCTGCCGCTGGGCCTGGGCTTGCTCAACGGTTTGGTCGGGCAGCTCTGGGACCATTTGCACCCGCAGCCCGATCCCGACGATGGCGACCCCTACGCCCGCGTCAATGCCCTGACCACGCTGCGCGAGCCCGAGGGCCTGATCGGCGATCTGCGTGAAGCCCGCTTGATCCAGGACCGTGCCATCGGCGAGCTGACGCTGCGCCAGGTATCGGTGGCATTGGGCCTGCTGACCGCTGCCGACGATGAAACCAGCTTTGGCAAAGACCAGATCACCCGCATGCTGGGCGACGCGATCAACAAGACGCCAACGCTGCGCAGCCAATGCCTGGAAGCGGTGCAGCAGGCCCGGCAGCTTATCGCGTTGGTCAATGACAAACTGGGCAGCGACGCTGCACCCGATCTGCGGCCGCTGTACACGCTGGCGCAAGGCGTGGCCGGCCTGCTGCCGTCGGAAGAAGGCGAGATTGGCGACGACAGTGCTGGCGGCGACGGCAGTGCCACGCCAGCGGGCGGCGGCGCATCGGCCCGAGGCCTGTCGGGCAGCGTCAACTCACGCGAAGATGCGGTGCGCGCCATCGACCTGGTGTGTGCCTACCTGGAGCGCGCCGAGCCCACCAATCCGGCACCGCTGTTCCTGCGCCGCGGCCGTCAATTGATCGGCCAGAACTTCCTGCAGCTCATCAAGGCGCTGGCGCCCGAGGCCTTGTCTGGCGTGGCCGGCATGGTCGGGGTTGACCCTGAGGCGGTTGAAAGCCCGGACGCGTCCTGAGGGTCTTGACGCACCACTGTATTTCAGAGACAACCTGTTACTTTTGGTCCAACGCCGTTCCACCAAACTTCTCACCACCGCCGTACAGGAGCTTCCATCATGAGCAGCAGCCAGAAATTCATCGCGCGCAACCGCGCACCGCGGGTTCAGATCGAATACGACGTGGAGCTTTACGGTGCCGAGAAAAAGGTGCAGCTTCCCTTTGTGATGGGCGTGCTGGCCGATCTGTCGGGCAAGCCCGCCGAGCCGCTGGCGCCGGTGGCCGACCGCAAGTTTCTGGAGGTGGATGTCGACAATTTCGACGCCCGCATGAAGGCGATGAAACCGCGCGTGGCGTTCCAGGTGCCCAACTCGCTGACCGGCGAGGGCAACATGAGCGTGGACATCACCTTTGACAACATGGACGACTTTTCACCCGACGCAGTGGCGCGCAAGGTGGATTCGCTGAACAAGCTGCTGGAGGCGCGCCAGCAATTGCAGAACCTGGTCACCTACATGGACGGCAAGGGCGGGGCCGAAGAACTGATCGGCAAGCTGATGTCCGACCCCGCCCTGCTCGGCGCGCTGGCATCGTCA
>JANOBL010000962.1:0-2774 GCA_031411635.1 Betaproteobacteria bacterium | reverse complement strand
ACCCTGGCAACCCGGCCCAGGCCAACGCGTTGGAATGGGCGCCCAGGCTGGACTTTGAAGATTTCTTCCCTTCTTACCTGCTGGCCTCGGCCACCCGGCAAGCGCCGGCTCCCGCGCCGGCTGGCACACCCGCCCAGCCGGCGCAACGTGCGCTGGACAACCCGCGTGGCGATCCACTGGCCCAGGCCGATGCCAGCCAGTTGCTGCAGGCCTTGGGCCGTGCCAAGCCGGCCAACACGGTGAGCGCACGCTACATCGGCCAGGCCAGCGATGCCCGCTACCTGGGCGACCCGTGGGGGGTGGTTGGCATCAAGCTGCGCAACACCCGGCCCGGGGCACGGGTGACGGTGCAGGTCAGCATCGACGAGATTGCCGAGCCCACCGAGGCCACGTTCACCTTGCCCGATGTGGGCGTGTACGCGCTGTACCCGAAGATCCGCTACCGCTACGACAAGCTGCGGCTGATCGAGTCACCGGCGCCGCTGAACGTGGGCTGGCGGGTCAGCGTGGATGGTCAGCCGGCAGAGAGCCGCAGCAGCGTGGCCCGGGTGCGCACGGTGCAGGACGCGCCGCTGGCCATCCTGACCGAGCGTGGCCAGGAGAACATGGCCTGGGTGTTTGCCGGCTTTGTGACCGAAGACGCCGCCTGGATAGACGATCTGCTGAAGCAGGCGTTTCTGGGCGCCAACCAGCGCCCGGTGGGCTACCAGGTGGTCCCGGATGCGGTGGAGCGGCAGGTGGAGATCATCTACGACCACCTGCGCAAACGTGGCATCACCTACTCCAACATCACCACCTCGTCGGGCGAATCCAGCAAGGTGGCCAGCCAGATCGTGCGCTTTCCCAGCGATTCGATACGCACCGCGCAGGCCAATTGCATCGACGGCACGGTGTTGATGGCCTCGATCCTGCGCAAGATCGGCATCGAGCCGCTGATCCTCACCGGCCCGGGCCACGCGATGCTGGGCTACCTGCGGGCGCCGATCAAAAAAGACCAGCCGCCCGATCTGCGGGTGGTGGAAACCACCGCGCTGGGCGTGGCCGATTTTGCGGCGGCGCAAAAATCGGGCATGGCCACCTTCCAGAAATGGGTGGACAAGGACGCCAAGCACCCGCAGTTCAACATCATCATGGTGGCGCGGGCGCGCGAGGCCGGTGTGATGCCGATCCCGCGCTGAACCGGGGCTGGGTTACACCGCCACCCGGTCCAACTCAGCCATGGCATGGCTCAGCCACATCTTCAGCCGCTGGCGCTCCATCAGGCCCAGGCCCGGGCCCTCTTTGCCGGTGTTGTTGCGCGCGGCCCAGAAGCTGGCATTGGCGGCATCGATCTTCTGCACCACCGGATCGTGCAGGTGCTTGAGCGTGATCACCTGGGCGCCCAGGTTGATGGCGCGGTCTTGCTCGCCCGATTTGTCGAGCTGGCCAAAATCATCCCCGCGCAACTGGTTGCGCACCAGCACGTAATGCAGCCGCGGGCCAAACTGGTCCAGCAAGCGGGCCAGCAAATCCACCGAGTCGCGGCCGGCGTCCATCACATGCCAGTAGTACAGCGTCAGGCCGCTGACATCGGCCAGGTCCAGCACGCCCGAGTCTTCGATCCATTTGACCAGCGCGCCGTGAGTTTGCGCCGCCAGGTCCACCAGCACACGTTGGCCGGGCTGATCCACCGCGCTCTCGATGATGGCGTCCAGCGCCGCGTAGCTGTCGGCCACCACCGGTGACGCGTAACCGGCGTAATACCGCAGCAGCGCGCCATGGGAGCGGTCGGTGTCGAAGCCGACAAACGGCATCTCGTGGTCGATGAAGTACTGCGCCAGCAGGCGCGCGACCATCGATTTGCCGACCCCGCCTTTTTCGCCACCGATCAGGTGGATTTTGGATTGGGTGATGGTTTCCAGCGTAGGGGGTTGGGTCATGGGAGCGGGCGTGCAAGCCGTGGACGTTAGAGGCGACAAGTATCGCCCGGCCAGTGCAGGATCCATGCCACCTGCAGCCGCCACGCCACGCCACGGCTCGGCTCAGCGCGGGCCTATGCGCTGCTGCTGTGCCAGCCGCCGCGCCTGCCGTCCCGGCCGCCACAGCCCGGCAACCACCACGGCGATCATGATGATCGTCAGCATCGCAATCCAGGACAACAGCGCGGCAAGGGTTTGGACCATGGGGTGGGCTCCGGTGGGTGTGGGCTGCAAGGGCGGTTGATCGTGGCTTGCGCAGCCTTGCCTGACACCGGGCGCGGGTTGGGCACGGGCCTGGACCAAAGTCTTGCCCGGCCTGGCGCGCTGCCATGCTAGAAACCGGGCCAGTAGAATCACCACCATGTCACTTGTTCCCCGCTGCGCCTGGCTGACCACTGCCTTGGGCACCGCCGCACTGCTGGCCGGCTGTGCCGGCAGCGTGACCAACCCGGTCAGCGGCCGCGCCGAGCGATCGGTGATGGACGAGCCCAGCGAGATCGCCGAGGGCGCCAAAGCCCACCAGCAGGTGCTGGCCGAGTACGGTGCGCTGGACCACCCCCGGCTGCAAGCCTATGTGGATGGGCTGGGCCAGCGGCTGGCGCGGCAATCCCATCGCAGCAGCTTGCAGTGGCATTTCACGGTGCTGGACAGCCCCGAGGTGAATGCGTTTGCGCTGCCTGGCGGTTATGTCTACGTGACCCGCGGCATCCTGGCCTACATGGACAGCGAGGCCGACCTGGCCGGTGTGATCGGCCACGAGATCGGCCATGTCACCGCCCGCCACGGCGCGCAGCGTGCCACCCGCCAGCAGGACGC
>JANOBL010000961.1:0-1939 GCA_031411635.1 Betaproteobacteria bacterium | reverse complement strand
GGCATCGGCAGCCTGCGCAACGTGTACGCGCCAACGCCGGTTTAGGCCCCCCGCTGCACCACCAGCCGGCCCTGCTGCTGCGCCAAGGTCTGGCCCAGCAATGACGCGGCTGCATACACCGCCGCTATCGTCGGCGTCGGCGTCCCGGTGATCTGGCCCAGCTCCACCACCGCACCCACCAGCGCCTCCAGCTCCAGCGCACGGCCGTTTTCCACATCCTGCAGCATCGAGGTTTTGTGGGCCCCCACCGCTTCAGCGCCGGCAATGCGCTGCGCCAGCGTGATCTTGAACTTGACGCCCAGCGCCTCGGCCACCGCCTGGGCCTCGGTCATCATGCGCTCGGCCAACGCACGGCTGGGCGGAAAGCGGCAGATGTCTTGCAAAGTGGCATGGGTCAGCGCCGAGATCGGGTTGAAGCTCAGGTTGCCCCAGAGCTTGATCCACAGCTCGGCCCGGATGTCGCGCGACACCGGGGATTTGAAGCCGGCGTTCATCAACACCCGCGACAGCGCCTCGATGCGCTCGCTGCGGCTGCCGTCCAGCTCACCCAGGCTGAAACGGTTGCCTTCGATCAGCCTTGCCACACCGGGCGCCAGCAACTCGGCCGCCGGGTAGACCACGCTGCCGATGATGCGATCCACCTCGATGCCGGCGGCCAGCGCACCGTCGGGATCGACCCGGGTAACCGCCTGGCCTTCAAACGGCCCGGCCAGCTTTTGAAAATACCACCACGGCACGCCGTTGATCATCGTCACCACCGTGGTGGCGGGGCCAAACAGCGCACGCAGCGCCGGCAGCAATTCGCGCACCTGGTGCGCCTTCACGGTCAGCAGCACCACGTCTTGCGGGCCGGCCTGGTCCATCTGTTCGACCGCCCGCACGGCGGTGGCCAGCAACTCGCTGCCGTCTTCCTGGATCAGCCTGAAGCCCTGGGCGTTGATCGCCGCCAGGTTGCGGTTGCGGGCGATGAAGGTGACCTCCTCACCGGCCAGAGACAGCTTGGCGCCCAGGTAGCCACCGATGGCACCGGCACCGACGATGGCGATCTTCATGGCAGCTCTCTGGCCGCAGCAGCAAACTCACGCTGGCGAACACGCTGCTTCAGCGCGCCCCAGGCCGGCGACACCAGCAGCAGCAAGGCCAGCCCGGTGATGCAGCCCACCAGCGGGTTGGACACAAAAATGCCCAGGCTGCCCTGCGACAACAGCATGGCCTGGCGGAAGCTGGCCTCGGCCATATCCCCCAGCACGAGCGCAAGCACCAGCGGCGCGAGTGGGTATTTGAGCTTCTTGAACAGATAGCCCAGTACGCCAAACACCAGCATCATCACCACATCGAACATCGAGCTGTGCACGGTGTAGGCGCCGATTGCGCAGATCACGATGATCACCGGCGCGATCACCGAAAACGGGATGCGCAGCATCGCCGCCCACCAAGGCACCGTCGTCAGCACGACGACCAGGCCGACCAGGTTGCCCAGGTACATCGACGCGATCAGGCCCCAGACAAAATCCTTGTGCTCGACAAACAGCATCGGCCCGGGCTGCAGGCCCCAGATCATCAGCCCGCCCAGCAGCACCGCGGCGGTGGGTGAGCCCGGGATGCCGAGCGTGAGCATCGGCAACAGCGCCGAGGTGCCGGCGGCATGCGCTGCGGTCTCGGGTGCGATCACGCCCTGGATATTGCCCTTGCCAAAGCTGTTGGGGTCTTTTGCAAAACGCCGCGCCATGCCGTAGCTCATGAAGGATGCCGGTGTGGCGCCACCCGGCGTGATGCCCATCCAGCAGCCGACTGCGGTGGAGCGCAAAAACGTCTTCCAGTGGCGCGCAATCTGGCCCCAGGTCTGCCACACCACCTTGGGGCTGATGCGGGCACTCTTGCCTTTGAAGGCCAGGCCTTCTTCCATCGTCAGCAGGATTTCGCCAATGCCGAACAAGCC
>JANOBL010000960.1:0-5175 GCA_031411635.1 Betaproteobacteria bacterium | reverse complement strand
AGCGCGTCGTCTTCGCTCATGCCGCAACCCACAAACAGCATCGGGTTGCTGCTGAACATCAAGCTGATGCTGTCGTTGACCACTTCGGTGGTGGGGCCGCGCCGCAGGTACAGGCCTTGGTAGTCACTCTCGGTCACAACCATACGGGCGCCCGGCGTGGCACGGCCGTGCAGGTGCAGCACCTCGACCTCGTGCTCCTGGTGCTGCAGCGCGAAATGAACCAGATCCACCGCGCGCTGCGGATCGAAGGTGTAGTCACGCGCCTGCGCACCCAGGGCAGTGCTGGATCTTGTCGCGGCGCCGCCGGCCCCGAGGTCGCCTTGGCCCAAGCCATGCTCGGCCACCAGAAACCCCCGGTCGCGCAGCAGGCGTTCGATGTCGAGGTCGTAGTTGGTGGTGACGAAGCGGCGAATCCCCAAGTCGCGCGACAGGATCAGCAGCGGGTCTCGCGATGCAGGCAAGACTTCATCACGTAGGCGCCGCCGGGCAACCGGCTCGGCTGGCGCCGCAACGCGAGGCGCCCGGCCTTGGCGCAGCCGCAACAGCGCAGGCGCGATGAATCGCAACAAGGGCAACAAGGACCTGGCAGAGCCTGACTGCTGTTTTGCACCTGCGGTACTGCCGGCACGTTTGCCCTTGGGCAATCCGAGCACAACTTCGATGTCGTCGAGCAGTCGGGCCACGATGGTGTCGACGGCTGGGTCACCGCCGCGCTGTGCCAGATTCAATTCAGGCCGGAAGGTCCAGCCCATATCGAAGAGCTCGCGCCAAGCCCAATCGCTGGCGGGCTCACCCGAAGCAGTGCCCGCCGACCTTGCACTCTCGCGGGCAGTCCGCATCGGTCGCCCAGCGGATTGATCGGCGGCATTTGCACGCAGGCATTGTTTTGACCGGATCTCGGGTTTCTCATTGACCAAGCGCATCCAAGCCTCGCCAAGTGCCGCAAGCTGCGTTTTCTCGGAACCGCCCAGGTCGCGGACCAGATCTTTGGCCAGGATATGGGCATGGCCCCAGTCGTCAAACAGCAATGCCCTCACCTTCTGGCGCAACTCGCTTTCACCGGTGCCGTGGTCGGACCATGTGGCACCGTCGGACCGCCCCCTGGCTCGCTCAATCTGCTCCAGGAACTGGAAGGCAGCCGGGTAGCGGCCCGATTGCAGGTCGCCAGCATCGACGCGGCCGTCGAGGTCCAGATCCTTGAGCACCTGCTCCATCGCCGCGACGACGGGCGAGGGCCTGCCGGGCGTTGCGGCGCCCGGTTGCGCTGACGGTGTTGTCTCGTCGACCAGGGATTTCACCAGCCGGCCCCAGCCCAAACGCCCATAAGCCATGGACACCCCCGAGCTGACAAAGGCGACCACCCGACCGTTGTTCAGCGTCCGGCGAAGCATGGCTTGGCCGTGCTGGGCAATCAGCGCCGGATCCAGCGTCGCTTGCAAATAGCGCGGGGTGTAGGGCCAATCATCAATGTGATATCGAACCGGCTGGGTGGCCTTGCCGCCATCCTGGTCACCTGCAGTCAGATCTGGGCCTGCGTGGTGATCCATCGATCTCTCCCTGGTTGCGGCGCAGTTTTAACCCTGCCCGTGCATCTCACGGCTTGATCGGTCGGTTTGCATCGGGACGGGCTTGCCCATTCAAAGGCAAGTGACTTAACGGCGCAATACTCTGGTATCCGGGTTCACACCAGTGAACGTCATCATTGGAGGTTAGGGAAACACACCGGCCTGTCACCGGCGTCGAGCCGGCCCGGCTCTGGATCAGTGACCGAAGTAATAGCGCAGCCCCAACTGCACGTTGCGCGGTGCACCCGGTGCATAAAACGTCGATTGCACCAGCGGCCGGTCACCATTGGCGTTGGCGGCAAACGGCCGGGCCAGAAAGTTGCCGTTGGCGTCGAACCCGGTGGCGCCGAGCTGCGCGGCGCTGCTGTACTTCTGGTCCAGCAGGTTGTTGATCTGCACAAACAGCGTCAACCCGGTTTTGGCGGCGCCCGCCAGCCGCCACTCGCCGTTGACATTCAGCACCGCATAACCTGCGCTGCGGCCAGCACCCAGGTAATGGGTACCGTCGGCCTGGTGGGCATTGTTCTCGTTGCCGCGCGCCAAAGAACCACCCACCGCCGTGACATCGGCGCCCAGCGCCCAGGCCGGGCCCAGCGGCAGCTCGGCATACAGCTTCAGCAACTGGCGCGGCAGCAGCGGCAAACGCTGGCCGGCCTGCACGGTGATCTTGCCGTCCACACCCGGCAAGCCGGCCAAGGCCTGGTCATTGCTGCTGTTGCCGGCGCCGTTGAGGGTTTCGTCGCTGCGGAACGTGGCGTCCAGCAAGGTCAAGCTGGCGCCCAGCGTGGCACCGGCCAGCAGGGTGGAGAACCCAGCCTCCAGGCCTTGGCGCCGGGTCTTGCCAAAGTTCTTGAAGTAACCAAAACCGGCGGCGTTGTCGGCCACAAACAGGATGTCGTCGCGGTTGTCGGCGCGGAACAGCGCTATGTTCCAGCGTTGCCCACCCGGCACACTGCCGCGCAGGCCAAGCTCCAGCGTTGTCGTCACCACCTGCTTCAGCGGTGGATCCCCGGCCATCGCATTGGGCAGCTTGCAGGGGTTGGCCGGATCGGCACAGCCCAGCTCGATCGCCGACGGCGCGCGGCTGCCCTGGTTGGCGCCGACGTAGGCGGTCAGGCCCGGGTTGGCGGCAAACGTCAAGCCAATGGCCGGATTCAGGCGGGCAAACACATGATCACCAGCCAGCGAGCCCGCGCTGCCGCCCGGTGTGATGGCATCACGGTTGTGTACCGTGCTGCGGTTGTAACGGCCAGCCACGGTCAGGTGGGTGCGTGGGTTCAGCGCCAGCGTATCGCTGGCGTAGACGCTCCAGGTGCGGCTGCGGGCCGACAGGTCAACCCGGGTGTCGTAGGGCGCACCGTTCACATCGCCACCGCTCAAGCCGTCGCCAAACGCAGCCACGCCGGTGATGCCGTGGTCAGGGTTGAGGTAGCCCAGCTCCGAGCCCTGCGTGAAGTGCACGCGGCTCACATCCACCGCCACGCCGGCCACCGCACGGTGGGCGCCGGCCAACCAGTGCAGTTGCGCGGCCAGGCCGCTGTTGGTCTGCTCGGTGCTTGTGCGGTTGATCAGGCCATTGCACTTTTCGGCCGGCTCGTCGCCGCGCAGGGCATTGGCAATGCAGCGCCACTTTGGAAACGGCGTATTGGCCGCGTTTTCACCCACCAGCGGAAAACCGCTGTAACCCACTGCGGTGAGCGCATCGCGTTCGGCGACGTTGGGTTGGTAGACAGCCTGGTTCAGCGCCGCCTCGTTGACATCACCATTGACCGTGCGGGTGTGCAAACGCCGCCAGTAAAACTGGCCGGTGAACGACAGTGATTCGCTCAAGGCCTGGGTGGTGGCCAGGTTCAACAGCAAACTGCGGTTGGTGGTGGTGTCAGGCTTGGAGTAAACGCTGCGGTAATCCTTGTCCAGCAGGCGTTGCTCCTGCAAGCCATTGCCGTTGAGTGTGTTGTCGGCCAGCGCGGCGCTCAGCGTGACGTCGCCGCTGCCCAGCCGGCCGCCAAGCTTGCCAAACAACTGGCCCACATCGCTGGGCGAATCGGCGCGCCAGCCTTGCTCATGAAAACGGTTGCCGGTGACAAACCAGTGCAGGCCGTCCGCCCGGCTGCCACCGGTCTCAAACTCGATCGCCGCGCGCTGGTTTGCACCGGCCAGCCCTTGCACCACGCTGCCGGGGTTCTTCAGACCGTCCTTGGTCTGCACTGCCAGCGCGCCGCCCAGCGTATTCAGGCCGAACAAGGGGTTGGAGCCCGGCATCAGCACGATGCCGGCAATCGCCGACTTGGGGATCAAGTCCCAGCTCACCGCGTCGCCAAACGGCTGGTTCAGCCGCATACCGTCCAGGTACACAGACAGGCCTTGCGCCGTGCCCAGCAGCGGAGAGGCAGTGAAGCCCCGGTAGTTGACATCCGGCTGGAACGGATTGCCCTGCAGCTCGTTGATGTGCACGCTGCCAAGCCGGCGGTTCATGAAGGCGCTCAGGTCGATCGCCTGACTGCGCTCGATCTCGGCGCCGCGGGCGGTCAACACATTGGCCGGCACCTGGTCTTTGGGGATATCCAGGCCGGGCAGCGGCGCGACGCCAATCACCTCGATGCGCTGGGGCGTGGGCTGGGCCAGCACGGCGCCGGAGCCCAACAACGATGGCAGCAGCGCCAGCGTGGCGCGGCCCAGCAGGCGGTGGGCAGCAGATGACAAACAGGTCTCCTGGTATTTTTTTGGGGTCTTGCCAGGCCGACTGTGACAACAAAGCGCCAGCCCGGCCCCGGGAAAACTTCCTGACGCCAAACAGCGCAGCAAGCCACCGAATGTGCAAAACAGCACACCCGCCCGGCACCTGGCCCAGACTGAAGTCGGGTGGTGCCGGCCAGCGGCTTGCACACACTGTCGCCATCCGGCCGGCACCTGCGGGTGAGCAAGCTGAAGACCAACAAGAGCGCCGTGGTGCGGGTCAACGACCGGGGCCCGATGACGGCCGACCGGTGGGTGATGTGTCGCGCGCCGCCGCCGGCAAGCTGCGCATGCTGCGCTCGGGCGTGGTCAATGCCAAGCTGGAGGTGCTGGGCATGGCCAAGGCACAAGGTGGCAAACACCGCATCGCGGGCAACGGTGGCAAGACCAAAAAGAAGGCCTGACCCGCAGCGTGAGCGGGGGAATCCCCCGCCTGTCGCCCGGCAGCCGCTGAGACATCATCGGCAGCTCAAGCGGCAGCAAGAAGCGGTGCGATGGCTGACCTTGGGCAAGCGGGTGCCAAGGGAAGCCGCCAATCCCTGAAAAGGTCTACTGCTGGCGCTAACAACCAACGGCAGAAACGTCTTCTCGAGTCGCCGAGAAGCCTTGGCAGGGAGATTGGGCCTGACCACGGAAGACGCGAGACCTTGCAGTCTCGCGTTTCCCACTCAACTCTTTGCGTGCCCAGTCATCACGCCCGCCATAGCGCCGTACACCGAGGCCCAGGCATTCTTGACCTCCGGCGTAAAGGCGTCGCCAAGCCCCTGTTCCAAGGTCTTGAGCAAGGCCGCGCCCACGGTTTGATACTGGGCTGAAACAACACCATAGCCCACGTGACGCGTTCCCAGTTGTTTCAGTATCGGAACCAGCGTAT
>JANOBL010000959.1:0-5830 GCA_031411635.1 Betaproteobacteria bacterium | reverse complement strand
GTCACGGCGGTCAGGTCAATGTTGGATTCCCAGTACGCATCCACCGTGCCCACATCGCGCCAGTAGGCCTCGGACTCCTGCGCCGAGCGCACACACGAGGCGCTGAAGCGATGCGCCACCGCCTTGCCATGCTGTACCACGTAGGGGATCAGGTCTTTGCCAAAGTCGTGGCTGGAACTGGGGTTGGCCGCGTCGCGCTTCAGCAGGTCAAACAAGAACCCGGTGTTGAAGACGTAAATGCCCATCGAGGCCAGCGCCATGTCCGGCCGGTCCGGAATGCCGGGAGGATCGGCCGGCTTTTCGACAAAGCTCTTGATCGTGTCGTGCTCGTCCACATGCATCACGCCGAAGCCGGTGGCCTCCATCCTCGGCACTTCCAGGCAGCCCAAGGTGACATCGGCGGCGGAGGCTACATGCTGCTGCAGCATCACCTCATAGTCCATCTTGTAGATGTGGTCGCCGGCCAGCACCACGATGTACTTGGGTGCGTAGCTTTCGACGATGTCGATGTTCTGGAATACCGCGTCGGCGGTGCCGCTGTACCAGGCGTCTTCCGAGACCCGCTGGCTGGCCGGCAGGATGTCGAAGCTCTCGTTGCGCTCGGCGCGCAAAAAGCTCCAGCCGCGTGTCAGGTGGCGGATCAGGCTGTGCGCCTTGTACTGGGTGGCCACACCGATGCGCCGAATGCCGGAGTTCAGCGCGTTGCTCAGTGCAAAGTCGATGATGCGGGTCTTGCCGCCGAAAAACACCGCCGGTTTGGCGCGCCGGTCGGTCAGCTCCATCAAGCGGCTGCCACGCCCACCGGCCAGCACAAAGGCCATGGTGTCGCGCGCCAGGCGGGAGTTTCTCTGCTTGGTGTCCATCGGTGTCTCCTTGGTTTTTCAGGTAAAAACACCGTAGTGTGCCGAATTGGTGTTGATGCGCGCCAGACTGATAAACACTGGCCTGGGGCAGGCCGATGCGGCAAATGCGCTGCGGCGTGGGCCTGAAGTGGCCTCGGCAGAGATAGCCCAGGCCTTGCAGTGGCCGGTGGGCCAGCTCGGCGATGCGCGGTTTTGCGGCGGCGATACTGGCTTTCAGCCCGCATTCCCGCGCCGGGCGACGAAGGGCTGGTGGTGATGGATATCCTGGACGAGATGGGCCAACACGCAGGCCGCGGTGTGCCGGTTTGCATCGCGGCATGAGCAGCAGCCCGGTGGGCGCCGCAGCCGTGCCGCTGCGGCTGGCACGTTGGGCCATCCGCCTGCAGTTTGCGGTGCTGGGCCTGCTGTCTGGCGCCTGGGGCGCGCACATCCCGTCGGTCAAGCAGCGCTATGGTCTGGACGAAGCCACGCTGGCGCTGGTGCTGCTCACGGCGGCGGTTGGTGCCGTCACCTCGCTGCTGTTTGCCGGGCGTGCCGTGGCCAGGCTGGGTGCGCGCCAGACCACGCTGCTGGCCGGATTGGTGATGTGCGCGGCGATGGCGGCGGTGCTGCAGCTTCCAGGCCTGCTGGCGCTGTTGCCACTGGCCCTGGTTCTGGGCGCGGGTTTGAGCCTGTTTGACGTGGCGATCAACAGCCAGGGCTCGGAGCTGGAGCACCTGAGCGGCCGCGCCATCATGAGCAATCTGCATGCGATGTTCAGCACCGGCGGCATGCTGGGTGCGGCGCTGGTGGCTGCCATGCTGCGCGCCGGGCTGGCGCCAGCGCTGCAACTGCTGCTGATCACCGCCGTGCTGGCGCTGCTGGTGCTGGCTGGCAGCCTGGGCATGCTGGGCCCGCACACCGTTGACGCCGCCAGCGGCGATGATGGACAACGCCATTTTTCGTGGCCACGCGGCTTGCTGCTGGTGATCGGCCTGCTGATCCTGGCCGGCATGATTGCCGAGGGCGTGATGTACGACTGGTGTGTGCTTTACCTCAAGCAGGAGCTGGGCTTGCCGCAGGCCCAGGCGGCGATGGGCTATGCCGCGTTTTCGGCGGCAATGGCGTTGGCGCGGTTTGGTGGTGATGCACTGCGTGAGCGTTTTGCCGAGCGCCGCCTGCTGTTGGGCGGCGACACGCTGGCGGCGGTGGCGATGGCGGTGGTGCTGCTGGTGGGATCGCCGGTGGTGGCCATCATCGGCTTTGTGCTGGTGGGCGCCGGCCTGGCCCCGGTGGCGCCGATCTTGTACAACGCCGCCACCCGGGTGCCGGGCATCAGCCGCGCCGCGGCGATTGCGTCGGTCACCTCGATCGGCTACAGCGGCTTCATGATCGGCCCGCCGCTGATCGGTGGCCTGGCGCACGCCAGCTCGCTGACAGTGGCGCTCGGCGTGGTGGTGCTGGGCGCCGTGCTGCTGGCTTACGGCTCACGCTACGTGCCGGACAAAGCCTGATTTCAGGCCTTGGTGATGCCCTGGGCGCGCAGCGCAACGCTGCGCAGGTCGGCCGCAAAGCTGGGCTGGGTGGCCTCCAGGCTGTCGGCATGCGCCAGCAACTCGGCAACATTCTTCGGCGTCCGGTACTGCTCGCCCAGCAACCAGTTGTTGAACTTGCCCAGCGCGGCGCCGATGCTGGCCAGCAAAGATGCGGGCTGCGGCAAGGTCAAGCGGGTGGGGCGGCCAAAGGTCATGGATGTATTGGTCATGGAGTGACTCCTTCATCAATCACGGCCCAAATTGGGTTCGTGTTGCAGTGCAGTATAGGGTTAACCCTCATTCAGGCATTTGACCAGATTGGCAGTGTGGGCATGTGTTGCGGCTGTCGGCGCTGTCTTACAGCCCAAGCCGCTGTGGGCCGATGGCTTTGTGCATTGGTTTTGCCCAGCATCGTGGCAACGATCAACCGCCAGGAGTTAGCGCCATGCTTGCACACCACACCGACCGCTCGGCAACCCGCCTTGCCCCGCATCCGCCCGCCGCCGCTGCCAGCCCCCTGCGCTGGAGCTGTTTGGCGCTGGCTGCCGTGTTGGCCAGCGGCTGTGCCAACCTGAGCGAGCGTGAGCAAGGCACGGCCCGGGGTGCTGCCGTGGGCAGCGTGGCCGGCGCGGTGCTGGGGGCGGTCACCGGTGGCAATGCGGGCGGCAGCGCGGTGCTGGGTGGCGTGGTGGGTGCGGTGGCGGGCAACCTGTGGTCCAAGCGCATGGAGGACAAGCGCGAGGCGCTGGCGCGTGCCAGCGCCGGCACCGGCATCGAGGTGGCGCGCACCACCGACAACCAGCTCAAGCTGAACATCCCGGGTGATTTTTCGTTTGACGTGGGCCGCGCCAGCATCAAGCCGGCGATGCGGCCGCTGCTGGACGAGATTGGACGCAACATGGACCACCAGGTCAAGGTGACCATCGTCGGCCACACCGACAGCACCGGCGGCGACGCGGTGAACCAGCCGCTGTCGGTGGACCGTGCCGAGGCGGTGCGCGATTACTTGTCGGTGCGTGGCGTCAGCGCCGCGCGGGTGGCTGTTCAAGGCCGTGGCAGCCGCGAGCCGGTGGCCAGCAACGACTCGGACGCCGGCCGCGCGATGAACCGCCGGGTCGAGATTTTCCTGGCCGAGCAGGCGGCGGCGTCCTGAGCCGGCCCTGTTTGCGCCTGCCAGAGCTGGATCGTGATGAACACCCCACCCCCGGGTCGGCGTTCGAGCTTGCTGTTGGGCGCCCGGTGGTTCGCGCTGTGCTGCGTGGGCGCGACGCTGGTCACGGCCAAAGCTGCCAACACCACACCCGGTGACGAGCCAACCCGTTTTCCGGCCGCCACGCAGATGATGCTCTGGACCGGTGGCGCGCGGGTGCAGGTGGGCCTGGCCATCGAGCAAGCCCTGCCGACACCGGCCCAGCAGCGCATGGCCGGTGGTGTGGCGCCTGGCGAGCTTGGCATGCTGGTGGGCGTGGGCATCACCGCCAGCGAACGTGTGCAACTGACCTGGCACACCCCGTTGTCGCAGCCGGGCCCGTTCATGGCGGCCAGCCCGCAGCGCCAGATGCGGCTGGGCCTGGCGGTGTCGTTGCGCGACCCTTATGCCGATTTGCGCCGGGGCCTGCTGATCCGGGTTGAGTTCAGTGGCCAGACCGCTTTGTCGCTGCGGCCACGGGGTGGCCGCCTCGGCCTGCTGCTGACCAGCCAGTGGTGAGTGTGGGCGCTCCGGGCTTTTGCTGCGCCGGCCTGGTCTGAGTCAGGGCATTTCGGCATCCGGCCGCAGCGGACGCACCATGCGGCGAGCCGCGATTTGACCGCTGTAGTAGCCAGGCACCCACTGCGTCTCGCGGAAAGCCAGGCTGCGATAAAAAGCCAGTGCCACCAGGTTGTCGGCGCGCACTTCGAGCGCTATCGATGCAATGCCGGCGATTTGTGCCGATTTGACCAGCCATTCGGTCATGCGGCGTGCAATGCCGCGCCGCTGCTGGCCAGGATCTACACACAGCAAGGCCAGGTGCGCATGCTCATCGCCAAAGCGCATCACCGCAAAACCATGGAGCTGTGCCGCTTGGCAGGCCACCAGCGCCACGGTATCGGGGTTGCTGATCAGCGCGGCCATGCGGATCGGGGTGTAGCGCCAACCCAGACCGGTCTCGACCAGATCGCGCGACATCTCGGCCATGGCCCGCGCTTCGCGCAACAGGGCCGGCCGCAGGTCCAGGGTGTGGCAGTCACTCACGGGTCAATCAACGCAGAACACAGCTTTGTGATTCTGCCATCGTGACTGCTTATTTGAGAACCGCCGGCTGGCCAGTGGATCGGCCGCTATCGACTGTTGCCGGCCCAAGCTGAGGCCGGCCAGCGGCGCCGCCTACTGAAAATGCGACAACATGCGCTCCAGTGCCATCGAAAACGGCAACTCCATCAGCGGCAAGGTCAGCAGCATGCCGATCAGGCCCACTGTTACGGTGATCGGAAAGCCGACCGAAAACACGCTGATCTGCGGCGCCACGCGCGAGATCACACCCAGCACCAGGTTGACAAACAGCAGCATGCCCACCAGCGGCAGTGCAATCCACAGCCCCAGCATGAACACCTCGCTGCCCCAGCGCTGCGGCTGCACTTGCTGCAAAAACGCAAACGGCTGCTGACCCACCGCAAACACATCAAAGCTGCGTACCAGCGCGCCGATGATCGCCAGGTGGCCGTTGGCCAGGATGAACAAAAACGCCACCATGGTGCCAAAGAAGCGGCCACTGGCCGTGCCCTGCGACGCGGTGGCGGGGTCAAAGAAGCCCGCAAAGTTAAGGCCCATCTGCAGGCCGATCAGCTCGCCGCCCAGTTCCACCGCGGCAAACACCAGCCGCACCGCAAAACCCAGGCTGACGCCGATCAGCAACTGCTGCAGCACCAGCATGAACGCGGCGGGCGAGTCCAGCGGCACCTGCGGCATGGTGGGCAGCGAGGGCTGTGCGGCCAGCGCGATGAACAGCGCCAGCCCCACCTTGACCCGCATCGGCACCGCGCGCTGGCTGAACACCGGCAGGCTGGACAGCAGCGCCAGCGCACGCAAAAACGGCCACAGCAGCGGCGACAGCCAGGCCAGGATCTGCGCTTCGGTGAACGAGAACATCTACCCCACCGCGCCGGGTATCGCCAGCAACGTGCGCTGGATGTACTCCACCAGCATCGTCAGCATCCAGGGCCCGGCAATCGCCAGCACCGCCACTGCGGCCACCACCTTGGGCACAAAGCTCAGCGTTGATTCATTGATCTGCGTCGCGGCCTGGAAGATGCTGACCACCAGGCCCACCACCAGCACCGTCAGCAGCAGTGGCGCCGACACCAGCAGCAGCATGTACAGGCCTTGTTGTCCAAGGTGAAAGGCTTGTTGGCTGTCCATGTCAATCCAAAGTTGTGCGCGAAGCGCCTGACTGCCCCTTCCCCCTGCCAGGGGGA
>JANOBL010000958.1:0-1931 GCA_031411635.1 Betaproteobacteria bacterium | reverse complement strand
CGCCCGCACAGCCTGGGCCTGGCCAAGGCACGCAAGGTGGCCTGGGACTGGGCCGAGCTGGCCGAGCAAAAGTTCGACATGGAATGCACCGTGCTGGAGGGCGAGACCAGCGACACCGTGGCCTTTACCCGCAGCGGTGTCAAAGGCGAGCTGATCGTCGCGGCCGATCACTTCGACCTGCAGGCCAAGCTGGGTTTTTTGCTGGGCGCGTTTGCCAAGACCATCGAGGCCGAGATCGAGAAAAACCTCGACACCTTGCTGGGTGCGGCGTCTGCTTCTGCCAAATCAACCAAACCTGCTGCCAAGAAGGCAAAGGCAGCGGTGGCCAAAAAGAAGTGAGCCGCAGGCCTATTTCAGCGACTCGATCAGGTCAATGTAGTCCTGCATTGCCTGCGCTTGCGCCGTGCCCTTGACGCCATTCCAGGCATCCCATTTGGCGCGGCCCACCATGTCGGTAAAGCCCGGGCGTTTGCCGTCCACATCACCGCTGCTGGCCTGTTTGTACAGCGCGTAGATCTTCAATAAAGTCATGTTGTCTGGCTTGTCCGGCAGGCGCTTGCTGTCGGCCACCGCTTGCTCAAAGCTGGATTTCAGGGCACTCATCGTTTGTCTCCTGGTGGGTGAAAATCGGTCTTGACGCGGCCGATGTTACCCAGCATGGTGGGCCGTGCCGACCCAAAAAAAACAGGAGACTGCCTGATGATGCCCTTAGCCGAGCGCCGCATGTCGCGGGTGGACACCGCGTGGCTGCGCATGGACAACGACGTCAACCTGATGATGATCGTCGGGGTCTGGCTGTTGACGCCGGCCATCACCCTGGAAGCGCTGCGCGAGCGCATCGAGACCAAGCTGCTGCAGTACGAGCGTTTTCGCCACAAGGCGGTGGCCGATGCGATGGGCGCTTGCTGGGTGGATGACGAGCAGTTTGATCTGGCCAACCACGTGCTGTTGCAGCCGCTGCAGGCCCAGCCCGGCCAGAGCGAGCGCGCTGCGCTGCAAGCCCTGTGTGCCGAGCTGGCGGCCACGCCGCTCTCGCCCGACCACCCGCTGTGGCAGTTCCATTTGATCGAGCAGTACGAAGGCGGCTGTGCGCTGATTGCCCGCATCCACCATTGCATCGGTGATGGCATTGCGCTGATCTCGGTGATGAACTCGATCACCGACGGTGGCAACGATCCACCGCAGCGCCGTGCCCGGCCGGCCCCCCACGAAGCCCATGAAGGAGACTGGCTGTCCGACGCGGTGCTCAAGCCACTCACCGGCTGGGCGGTCAAGGCGCTGGACCGCACCGGCGGCGGCGTGGCGCAGGCGCTGGAAGCACTTGCGAAGCCGAAGCAACCGCTGCAAAGCGGCCTCAACTTTGCCCGCACCGGCCTGCAGGTGGCCAGTGACCTGGCCGCGCTGGCGATGATGGGTGACGACTCACCCACCCGGCTCAAGGGCAAGCCCAGCGGCCGCAAGGTGGTGGCCTGGGGCGAGCCGCTGCCGCTGGACGTGGTCAAGGTGGTGGGCCAGAGCCTTAACTGCTCGATCAACGATGTGCTGCTGTCTTGCGTCTCGGGCGCCATCGGCGGCTGGCTGCGCGAGCAGGGTGACGACATCACCGGCGCTGAGATCCGGGCAATGGTGCCGGTCAATCTGCGCCCGCTGGAAAAAGCTTGGCAGTTGGGCAACCGCTTTGGCCTGGCGCCGCTGGTGCTGCCGATCGGCATCAACAACCCGGTCGAGCGTGTCTACGCGGTGCGCGCGCGCATGGCGCAGTTGAAAGGCAGCTACCAGCCGCTGCTGGCGTTTGGGGTGCTGGCGATGACCGGGCTGTTTGTCAAACCGGTGCAAGACCTGGTGCTGGGCCTGTTCTCGAAGAAGACCACGGCGGTGATGACCAACGTGCCCGGCCCCAAGGTGCCGCTCAAGTTCTGCGGCGCCACGCT
>JANOBL010000957.1:0-2162 GCA_031411635.1 Betaproteobacteria bacterium | reverse complement strand
CTGGTCGGGCTGGGTCACCGCGTTGCGGTAAAAGTCCCATTGCAGCGGCTCGACCGAGTAGTAATCGCGCCAGCAGGTGTCGCCGCGGCCGGCGCAAAAATCGTCTGTGGCCGAACGGTGGACGGCGTCGTCCCCACCGCTGGTGTAGCTGGCGCCGCTGAGCGCAAGCTGGCCGCCGATCCAGGCCTCGACACCGCTTTGCCGGATGCTGGTCACCAGCGCCTCGCTGGCGCCAAAGGTGGCCTGGTCGGCCAGGCGCACCGCGTCGCGCTGGGTGGCCAGCAGTGGCGGGCTGGTGGCGGTGGCGGTCTTCAGGCCCTCCGCTTCATCACTTGATTGCGTGGTGGCTGCGGTGGGGTCACTGGCGGCCCCACCACAGGCCACCAGCAGCGCCAGCAGGCCCAGGCCCACGCTGCCAGCGGCCAGCCGCCACGCGCTGCGCGCCGTATCAAGCCGGTTGTTGAACATCAGCATCCTCCAGCCGCCACTCAAAATCAGCCCAAACATCAGAAAAAACGGCGGCGGGCACGCCAGGCCAGTCCGGCCAAACCACCCAGCCAAAGCCACGCGGCTGCGGGCTCGGGCACCAGGCCGGGTTCAAACACCAACCGGTCGATGACGACGCCGTTCAACTGCGCCGGTTGCACATGGCTGAACACCAGCGACGTGAAGCCGGCCGGCAACAAGGCAGTGAAGGTCAGCGCTCCGCGGCTATCTTCTTCCAGCGCGCTGATCGTGCTGCCGTCCCAGGCGGCGCTGCCGTCCGGGCTGCTGAAAAGTGCGCTGCTGGCGGTGCTGGTGGCAAATGCGCCCAGGCTTTCGGCGCCGTCGGGGCCCAGGTTGCTGAGCGCCAGAAACGACAAGGTGAATGCGCTGACCGGCTGGCTGAACTGCACCCGGTAATCCCCACCCTGGCCCGCCGAGCCCAGCCACAAGCCCTCGTAGCCAAACATGTCGGAGCCGGTCAGCGTGGCCGCGCCCAGCTCGCTGACGGTCACCACCCAGTCCGGCGCCTGGGCGCTGGCAAAACTGGCCGATGCGCTGTCGGGCAACACCTGGGAAAGTTGGGTGGTGGAGATCTCGGCCGCGTGTGCTGCGGCGGGCAAACCGGCCAGCGCTGCCGGCAACAGCATCAGCAAAAAATGCTGGGCAACCGGGGCGTTGTGAATCTTGAGGAGGTAGGGGCGGCGCATGGTCCAGGAATTCCGTCACGGGTAGCCCCGGACAGTAACGAAAAGTGTGCCCCGGCATTGCAAGCAATCGTGACAAGCACCGCAAACGAGGGGGGTGCAGGCACAGCGCCCGGCGCACCCGTCAGACGATCACCGACTGCTGTGCGATGCCGGCGTCCACCAATACATGCTGGCCGGTGATGCCATCGGCATCGTCGCTGGCCAGAAACAAGCTGGCACGGGCCACATGGCCGGCGTCGAGCCGAATCTTCAGGCATTGCGCATCGAGAAACGCCTGATCGGCAGCCGCGTCGCGGTGCAGCGTGGTTTGCCGATCCGTGACCACCGCACCGGGCACCAGCGCATTGACGCGGATATTGCGGGCGCCCAGCTCGCGCGCCAAGGTGCGGGTCAGGCCCAGGATGCCGGCCTTGGCGGTGGTGTAGCCCACCAGGTTGGGCCGGCCACGCATCCAGCTCACACTGCCCATGTTGATCACCGCACCGCCACCGCTGGCTTCCATGCCCGGCGCCACGGCCTGGATTGCAAAAAAGTAGTGCCTCAGGTTCAGCGCCTGGCGGTCGTCCCAGAACTCGGGGGTCACGTCTTCCATGCGGTGCCGGTCGTCGCGGCCGGCGTTGTTGACCAGCACTTGCACGGCGCCCAACTCGCCGATCAAGCCTGCCAGCATCGATTGGTAGGCCGCCACATCGCGCACATCGCAGGCGGCGTACCAGGGGGCGGTGTGGCCGCTGGCGGCCACCTCGTCGATCAACGCCCGGCCACCGTCGGGCCGGGTGCCGCAAAAGGCCACGCGCGCGCCTTGCTGGGCAAAGGCCCGCACCAGCTCGGCACCGATGCCCGAGCTGCCGCCGGAGATGAACACCAGCTTGCCGGCCAGCGAGGCGTAACGGGTGTAGGTGCGGGGACTCATGGGCAGTGCCTTGTGTTCAGGTTCGACCCCCTCCCCAGCCCTCCCCCTGCCAGGGG
>JANOBL010000956.1:0-2371 GCA_031411635.1 Betaproteobacteria bacterium | reverse complement strand
TTACCTTGAACCGGCCCGAGGCGCGCAACGCGATGTCGCTGGCGATGGTGCGCGAGCTGCGGCTGGTGCTGGCCGAGGCCGAGGCCACACCCGGCGCACGCGCGCTGGTGCTGCGCGGCGCCGGTGGCCACTTTTGCGCCGGCGGCGACATCAAGGACATGGCCCAATCGCGCCAGCGTGCGGCTGCGGCCGAGCCCGGCAGCGACCCGATGGCGATCAGCAACGCTGCGTTTGGTGAGCTGTGCGTGGCCTATGCCAACACCGGCCTGGCCACGATCGCGGTGGTGGAAGGCACGGTGATGGGCGGCGGCTTTGGCCTGGCCTGCGTGGCCGATGTGTGTCTGGCCGGCAGCAGCGCCATGTTCCGCCTGCCCGAAACATCGCTGGGCGTGGTGCCGGCGCAGGTGGGGCCGTTTCTGGTCGAACGCATCGGGTATTCCGAGGCTAAACGTTTAGCCGTCACCGGCGGCCGGCTCGATGCCCAGGCGGCCTTGGGGCTGCGCCTGGTGCACGAGGTGCATGACAACACCGCGCAGCTTGACGCCGCCTTGGCCCGGGTGCTGCACAGCATCCTGCAATGTGCACCGCAGGCGGTGGCGGCCACCAAGGCGCTGCTGGTCAAGGCGCGGTTCCGGCCGCCGGCCGATCTGGTGGCCGAGGCGGCTGCGGTGTTCTCCAAAGCCGTGCAAGGCGATGAGGGCGCCGAGGGCACGCTGGCTTTTGTGCAAAAGCGCAAACCGGGCTGGGCGCCGCCGTGATGCGCTTTTGGCTGCGCTTTTGGCGTGCCGGTGGCTACACTGGTTGCAGCCACAGCAGGCCACCAGGAGCAGCAGACCATGGCGATTGCACTGAGGTACAGCTACGCCCGACTGAAGCAAAAGCTGGACGGCCATTACGGCCTGTACCGCTCGCGCAAGATGGTCACCGCAATGCACGCCTACCGCGATTTCATGGCCACCAAACACGGCGGCGGCGCCACGTTTGGGCAGATCAACGTTGCCGAAACCGCGCTGATCAACGCCTGGCTGATCTGGTGCACGACCAGGGAGTTTCGCTCCGCCGACAGCCGCACCAACGGCCTGCTCACCGCGCTGGGCATCCAGATGGGCGCGCTGCCCAATGTTGACCGCGAGAGCAATACCACTGCCTTTGTGTTGTACGGCAAGCTGCGCATGAACCCCACGTCCAAGCGTGTGCCCCGGGTGCTGGTGACCGATTTGACCGTGCCGGCCTACCTGGACGCGCTGGTGGAGCGTGGCGAAAGTTATGCGGTGGTGGTGATCGATGCGTTTGGCGATGGTGACTCCAAAGCAGCAAACGGCTTCAACCGCAGCTACGGTACGCAATCCAGCACGGTGCTGGACAACATCAAGGATGTGCTTGACACCGCGCGCGGCCACGAGGCGGCGGTGATCAACGTGACGATGGGCGGGGACAAAACCTGGAACTCGCTGAGCAAGCGCTTTGGCAAGCAGGTGATCAACATCGTCAAACCCAAGCAGCCCTTGTTTGCCGGCAAGGCCGAGTATGTGGAAGACACCTGCGACAAGGTGTTTGGCACCCACGCCGAAAACTATGTGGTGGTGGGCTGGGATGCCAACCAATGCGTGGCGGCGGCGATCTTTGGCGTGGAGCCGCCGTTTGATCCTTATGTGCCCGGGCTGCTGGACTTTGGCGGCAACGTGATCACCTCGCGCAACCTGCTGGGCGCCAATGCCACCGGCAGCCTGGAATCAAAGTGGGGTTGGCCACCGATTGGCCAATCGCCGCCGCGGGCGATTGGGTTGACGCACAAGATGCTGTAGGCCACCCTGCGGCGGCCTGTCAATAACCATCCCCCAGCACCAAGCCTTCGCGCCGCGGATCGGCGCCCCCAGCCCAGGCCGGTTGGCCGTTATCCCGGCTGATGCGCACGATGGTGCTGATGCCGCTGCTTTGCGCCGTGCCGGTGACGGTGTGGCCCAGCGCGCGCAGGCCGGTGATCAGCGCATCGTTGGCGCCGCCGTTGCTCAAGTCGATGTTGGGATGCTCACCGCCCACATTGGTGGTGGCCGAGTTGGCCGCACCAAAATCCACCATCGCGGTGGCCTGCTGCGCGTCCAGCCCCCAGTCCAGCACGCCCACCAAGGTCTTGGTCACGTACTGGATGATGGTGCTGCCGCCGGGCGATCCAGTGCCCATCAAGAAGTCGCCGCGTGAGCCATCGGCCGCCATCTTGAACACCAAGGTGGGCGCCATCGAGCTGCGCGGCCGCTTGCCGGCGGTGATGCGGTTGGCCACCTTGATACCCGCGCCATCGGTGGGCGCGATCGAAAAATCAGTGAGCTGGTTGTTCAGGATGAAGCCGTTGCTCATGTGCCAGGCGCCAAAG
>JANOBL010000955.1:0-2057 GCA_031411635.1 Betaproteobacteria bacterium | reverse complement strand
TGCACCCGCTGCGAGATGGCCATCACCTCGTCGAGCTTGTGGCTGATGAAGATCACCGACATGCCCTGCGCGATCAGCTGGCGCAGGGTGTCGAACAGGCTGAGGCTCTCCTGCGGTGTCAGCACCGCGGTGGGCTCGTCCAGCACCAGCACCCGGGCGCCGCGGTACAGGGCCTTGAGGATCTCCACCCGCTGGCGCTCGCCCACCGACAGATCGGCCACGGTGGCCTGCGGCTGCACCACCAGGCCGGCGTTTTGCGCCACCGCCCGCAAGCGGGCTTCGGCCTGGGCTTTGCGGGTGATGGGCGAAGCCATCGATTCAGTGCCCAGCATCACGTTGTCCAGCACCGACAGGTTGTCGGCCAGCGTGAAATGCTGGTGCACCATGCCCACGCCGGCAGCCAGTGCGGCGCGGGTATCGCCGGGAGGCAGCGCACGGCCAAATACCTCCACCTGGCCCGCATCGGCCACGCTGTGGCCAAACAGGATGGCCATCAAGGTGGATTTGCCGGCGCCGTTTTCGCCCAGCAAGGCCAGCACCTCGCCAGCCTGCAGGCTGAGCGAGATGTTGTCGTTGGCCAGCAGATCACCAAAACGCTTGGTGATGCCCTGCATGCGCAAGACGGGAGCTGCCACCGGGCTTTGGCCGCTCAGTTGCGTCAGTTGAAAGAGGCCTTGGGCTGGGTATCGTCCACCTTGACGCTGAACGTGCCACCCAGGATGGCCTTTTGCTTGGCCGCCACCTTTTCTTTGACATCCGCCGGAATCTTGGCCTCAAACGTGCCCAGCGGCGCCAGCGACGCACCCTGGTGCTTCATCGTCGAATAGATGCCGTAGTCCTCGGCCGTGAACTTGCCGTCCTTGACCAGCTTGATCGCACGGTCGATCGACGGCTCCATGTGCCACAGCGCGGATGCGATCACCGTTTCGGGGTATTTGTCTTGCGTATTGATCACATTGCCCACCGCCAGCTTGCCACGCTCTTTGGCGGCGTCGCTGACGCCAAAACGCTCGGCGTACAGCACGTCGGCGCCCTTGTCGATCATCGCAAAGGCCGCCTCCTTGGCCTTGGGCGGGTCGAACCAGGAGTTGATGAAACTCACCGAAAACTGCACCTTGGGGTTGACCTCTTTGGCACCGGCCATGAAGGCATGCATCAGCCGGTTGACCTCGGGGATTGGAAAGCCGCCCACCATGCCGATCTTGCCGCTTTTGCTCATGCCGCCGGCCAGCATGCCGGCCAGGTAGGACGGCTCCTGGATGTAGTTGTCAAACACCGAAAAATTGGGCGCCACCGGCTTGCCCGAGCTGCCCATCAAGAACGAGACCTTAGCAAAATCCTTGGCCACTTTGCGCGCTGCCGCCTCCAGCGCAAACGCCTCGCCGATCACCAACTGGTTGCCCTGGGTGGCGTACTCCCGCAGCACCCGCTCGGCATCGGCATTGGCCACGTTTTCGCTGGCCTTGTACTCGATGTCGCCACGGGCCTCGGCGGCTTTCAAGGCCTTGTGGATTCGGCTGACCCATTGCTGCTCAAACGGCACCGAAAACACCGCCGCCACCTTGACCTTGGCCTGTGCAAAAACGGCCGGGCTGAGCAGCAGGCCGCTGGCGGCGGCGATCATCATCAAACGGCGGTTGAAGGTCATGGGGTGGTCCTGGTTGGATGATGGGTGGGTGGGGACAACAGCGGGCTAGCAAACATCAAGCCGTGGCCCGGCGCATCGGGTTGTTGGCGTGGGTGGTCCAGTTGGCGGCCGTGGCACTGACGGCCTGGCCGGTGCGCGCATCCACCTCGCCGGGCGCCAAGCTGCGCAAGCTGATGCACTCGGGCACGGGGCAAACGGTGACGCACAGGTTGCAGCCCACACACTCATCGTCCTTGACCTCGAAGTGGCGCTTGCCGTTTTTCATCGCGGTGATGGCCTGGTGTGAGGTGTCCTCACAGGCGATGTGGCAGCGGCCGCAGGCGATGCACTTGTCCTGATCGATGACCGCCTTGCTGATGGCATTCAGGTTGAGGTATTGCCAGTCGGTGACGGACGGCAGCGCCCGGCC
>JANOBL010000954.1:0-2940 GCA_031411635.1 Betaproteobacteria bacterium | reverse complement strand
AAAAACGCGCCCACATCGACACCACTTTGGCCGAGTTGCGGCTGATCAACCAGACCGTGCGCGGCATGCTGGCCGCCAAGGGCTGACACGGGTCTTGTTCCCTCCCCCTGGCAGGGGGAGGGAGCCTCGTTGCACTCAAGTGCAGCGCCATGCTGTCGATACCTCCCCACAAGGAGGGCCGCATGGCCGCTGTAGCCGATCATCGAGATTTCTTGCCGCCGCACTTGCCACAACCGCTGCGGCCGCCGGGGCGGGCCGGGGCATGACACCGTTGCCGATCCGGATCCTGGTGGTCGATGACGACATCGGCGCCCGTGTGCTGATGCGGGCGTCGCTGCGCAAAGCCGGTTTTGATGTCACGTTGGCCGCCGATGGTCACGAGGCGCTGCGGCTGTTTCGCGAGCAGCGCTTTGACATGGCGATGCTGGATGTGGAAATGCCCGGGATGAGCGGGCATGAGCTGTGCATAGCGCTGCGCGCCGAGGCCGGTGACCTGATGCCCATCGTGATGGTGACCGGCATGGACGATCTGGCGTCGGTGGAGCGGGCGTACCACAGCGGCGCCACCGATTTCATCGCCAAGCCGATCAACTGGGCACTGATCGGCCACCGGGTGCGCTATTTGCTGCGTGGCTACCAGGCCCAGCTCGACCTGAAAACCGCCGATGCGCGCAATGCGGCGATCCTGAACGCAATCCCGGACCTGCTGTTCGAGATCGACATCGATGGCCGCTACCTGGATTACCACTCGCCCAATGCAGATCTGCTGGCCGCGCCGGCCGACAGCTTGATCGGCCGCACGCTGGCCGAGGTGCTGCCTCCGGCCGCCAGTGCCGAGTGCATGGCGGCGCTGCGGGCTGCGGCCGAGGCTGGCACCTCCAGCGGCCACCAGTACCAGTTGCAACTGCCGCAGGGCACCAGTTGGTTTGAGCTGTCGATCGCCCGCAAGGCCACGTCCGACGGCCACAAGCCACGCTTCATCGTGCTGTCGCGCGACATCACCGAGCGCAAGGCGGCCGATCAGCGCATCTCGCGCATGGCCTACTTTGACAGCCTTACCGGGCTGCCGAATCGCCAATCGTTTCACAACCGGGTAGACCGCGAGATCCGGCGTGCCACCCGGCACGGCACGCAGTTGGCGGTGCTGTTCATGGACCTGGATGGTTTCAAGAACGTCAACGACACGATGGGCCACAGCGCGGGCGACTTGATCCTGCAATGGGCCGCCGACCGGCTGGGGCAGGGCCTGCGGCCGTCCGATGCACTGTCGCGGCCGATGCCGCTGGACGATGAAGCCCCGGGTGACCTGGCCCGGCTGGGCGGCGATGAATTTACCGCGCTGATCCTGGACGTGCACCGGCCCGAGGACGCGCTGATGGTGGCGCACCGCATTGGCGAGCTGATGCGCCGGCCGTTTTATCTGGAGGGCCGGGCGGTGACCTTGACCACCAGCATCGGCATTGCGTTGTTCCCGGTGGATGGGGCGGATGCCGCCACCTTGCTCAAGCATGCCGACACGGCGATGTACCACGCCAAAAACTCGGGCCGCGACAACGCCCAGCTTTACAGCGCATCGCTGACCGAGCAGGCGATGCGCCATCTGGAGCTGGACGCCAGCCTGCGTGTGGCGCTGGCGCAGGACGAGTTTCATCTGGTCTACCAGCCCAAATTCGACGTGGCCACGGGCAGATCCGAATCGGTGGAGGCGCTGATCCGCTGGAAGCATCCGGCGCGCGGCGCGGTGACGCCGCTGGAGTTCATCCCGCTGGCCGAAGAAAACGGCCTGATCGAGCGCATCGGCCAGTGGGTGCTGCGCACCGCCTGCACCGATGCCGCGCGCTGGCTGCGCAACGGCCAACGCGTCAGCGTGGCGGTCAACCTGTCGCCGGTGCAGTTTCGCGGTGCCGGCCTGCTGCAATCGGTGGTGGACATCCTGGCCGACACCGGCTTGCCACCCGGGCTGCTGGAGCTGGAGGTGACCGAAAGCGCGGTGATGGAAAACTCGGCCGGCACCATCGCCACCCTGCAGGCGCTGTGCCAGCACGGGGTGCACATCGCGCTGGACGACTTTGGCACCGGTTATTCGTCGCTGAGCTACCTGACTCGCATGCCGATCAGCAACCTGAAGGTGGACCGCTGCTTCATCAGCGGCCTGCTGGATGGCGGCGAAAACGCCGCCATCGTGCGCGCGGTGCTGGCGATGGCGCACAGCCTGGACATGCGGGTCACCGCGGAGGGCGTGGAAACCTTGGCCCAGGCCCGGATGCTGAAGGCCATGGCCTGCGACAGCCTGCAGGGTTATTACTTCAGCCGCCCGGTGCCAGCCGACCAGGTGCCAGCGCTGCTGCGCCAGGGCTGGACGCTGGACCCATCGCTGGAAACTTCTGCAGCGCTGGTGGACGCAGCGTCATGACCGACCGCTACGACCAAAGCCGCGAGCGCAGTGCCGAGCTGCTGCGCGCCGCGCTGTGCTTGATGGGCCAGCACGATGCGCGCTGCAACCCCACCACCTACACCGTCTGGTACGAGTATGCGGCCGGCATCAATGCCCGGCTCAACCAGGCCATCGACGAGCAATTGCGCGGCCAACCCCGGCTGGACGACGCGGCGATGCAGCAGGCCTACCGCCAGCACATCGCCGATCCGGACCAGGAGGCGGTTCAGCAAATCAGCCACCGGCTGCAGCGCGTGATGTCCGGCGTGGCCGAAAACGCCACCAGCACCGGCGACAAGGCCGGTGCGTTTGGCCAGCAGATCGATGGTTTGTCCAAGGCGCTGGCGGCGCGGGATATGGCGGCCGTGGTGCCGCTGCTGGCCGGCATGTCAGCCAGCGCGGCGGAGATGAAAAACACCTCGCACGCGCTGGCCCAGCAGGTGGCGGCCAGCCGGCAAGAGATCGAGCGCCTGCGCGCCGACCTGACCCGCGCCCGCGACGAGGCC
>JANOBL010000953.1:0-2060 GCA_031411635.1 Betaproteobacteria bacterium | reverse complement strand
GTGCTGCCGACGGCCTCACCGGTGGCCAGCAGGCCGGGCCGGCTGTAGCGCGCGCCGTCCAGGCTGCAGCGCAGCGGCGCGCCCTTGAAATCCCCCACCACCTGGCCGCCACCCAGCAGCGCACCGGCCGGCGCATGGATGCGGCCAAAGGCGGCCAGCAGCTCGCGCAGGTTCACGTCTTCCATCGTGGCCCGGCCATCCACCTGCTTGCCATGGCTGTGCGCCAGGCCCACGCCGATGTTGAACACATCGCCCGGGCACGGAAAAATCCAGCCATAGCCCTTGCGCAACTGCTTGTGCCACACCACCTCCAGCGCCTTGATACGGCCCCGCAAACCCGGGTGGTGCACATAACCGCGCAGCGCAATGCCGCTGGGCGTGTGGCGCTGGCACACACCGGCGGCCATCAGCGCCCTGGGCACCGCGCCGGTGGCCAGCACCACCCAGCGCGCGCGCAACTCATGCAGGCCGACGATGGCGGATTTGAGGCGGGCGCCCACCACGGTGGCAGCGTCGCCCTCGCCCGCCAGCAACGGCGCCTCGAAGCGCCAGGGTGCAAAGAAGCGCGCACCGGCACGCTCGGCGGCGCGTTTGAGGATGTCGTCAAGCTGCTTGCGCGGCAGCACGGCCAGGCGGCCTGGCACATCAATGCGGCCACCCCGTGGGCCGATGCAGCCCACATGCTGCGCCGCCTGCGCCTGTGCCATCACCTCGGCCAGCACGCCCAAGCGCTCCAGCGCATGGTGGGCATCGGGGATCAGGCCGTCGCCGCAGACCTTGTCGCGTGGAAAGTCGTGTTGATCCACCAGCACCACGTCCAGGCCCTGGCGTGCCAGCCACTGGGCACAGGCACTGCCGGCGGGGCCGGCGCCGACGACCAGCACGTCACAGGAGGCGGGGGGGAACTGGGGCAGGGTCATGAACGAGGGTGGACGGCGGCGCGGCTAACACCTTCAGATTGTAGGCAGGCCGCTGCTGCTGCCTGCGGCTACGGGACAGGGCGCCGAACCCTGTTGGCGCCGGCATCAATCAGGCCCGATAGATGTCGATCTTCGTCTCCAGGCACTTGCGCAATGCCATGTCGTGCGCGCCGACCTCGAACCAGCTTGCCGGCTTTTGATAGAAGTCCAGGCCTCGGCCATGCGCAGCGCAGCCAGGCGGTTGATCACGGTGAAGGCTTGACGTTGGCTGTGAGCACCGGCAACTGGTTCTCGATGGCGGTGGCGGCAATCAGCGCATCGCCCATCTGCAGCCCGTGGCTGAGGGTGAGCGATTCCATCAACTCGGTGGCGTGCAGCGTGATCGCCCCGGTGATCGGAAGCAGCTTTGCCGAGCGCTTGTTGAGCATCGACTTCACGGCCTGCAACTCGGCCTTTTTGCGCATGCCCTGCAGCACTTCAAGGTAGCTCACTGCCGACAGCGTGAGCGTGCCCAGCGCATCAAGCCGGCGCGTGGCGGTCGGGTAGCCGCGCAAGTGCCAGATCAGCACATCGGTATCGACCAGCATCATCAGGGCTTGTTGCGGGAACCGTCGCGGTTGTAGCGCGGCTGGCGCGTCTTGCGCACGTAGGCTGCCACGTCGGCCATGTCGTCGCGGTCGCGCCAGATGCCGAAGGCCGGGTCGTCGGTCACAAACTCTTCGGCCGGCGCTGCTTGCACCTCTTGCCCGATGCACACGGTGACTGTGGCGCTGCCCTGGGCCGGCTTGGCGCGCCACTTCTCCGGCAGCTCGGCCACCGGCACATGCTCAAAAACGACAGCATTCATCAGCTTGCTCTCCAGTGTTCGCCTTGCTGCACGCGCATGGCTTCGATGATGTCGATCATTTCCTGCACACGCTCCCGATTGCCAATGCCGAGCTGTGCCGCATCGCGGGGGTGGACACGCTGAAAGCGTCCAAGGTGCTCAGAGGGTGTAGACGAAAACAGCACCTCGTGCGTCATGCCTTGATCGAGGCATACAGGCACGGGGTGGCAGATGGCAACGAAGGCGCGAACCAAGCAACCAGGACGTCCCGGGCGCAAGCCCTCTCTGACCGCCGTACACATTGCGGTTCTGCG
>JANOBL010000952.1:0-2198 GCA_031411635.1 Betaproteobacteria bacterium | reverse complement strand
CACACACCCACATGCAGCTTCCGTTCATGGGCACGGTCACGCGCGACGACTTTTTCAGCGGCACGGCGGCCGCGCTGGCCGGTGGCACCACGACGATCATCGACTTCGTGATCCCCGATCCGCAAGAGCCGCTGCTGGCGGCCTACCGCAAGTGGCGCGGCTGGGCCGAGAAGGCGGCAGCCGACTACAGCTTTCACGTGGCAGTCACCTGGTGGGACGAGTCGGTGCACCGCGACATGGGCACCTTGGTGCAAGAAGAAGGCGTCAACAGCTTCAAGCACTTCATGGCCTACAAAAACGCCATCATGTGCGACGACGAAACCCTGGTGAACAGCTTCAAGCGTGCACTGCAGCTTGGCGCGATGCCCACGGTGCATGCCGAAAACGGCGAGTTGGTGTTTCTGCTGCAGGCCGAGATGAAGGCCAAGGGCATCAGCGGCCCCGAAGGCCACCCGCTGAGCCGGCCACCGGCGGTAGAGGCCGAGGCCGCGCAGCGTGCGATTGCGATCGCCGATGTACTGAACGTGCCGATCTACGTGGTGCATGTGAGCTGCGCCGAATCGGCCGAGGCCATTGCCCGCGCCCGGGCCCGTGGGCAACGGGTCTACGGCGAGGTGCTGGCCGGCCACTTGACGGTGGACGACAGCGTCTACCGCGATCCACGTTTTGAGTTTGCCGCCGGCCATGTGATGAGCCCGCCTTTCAGGCCCAAAGGCCATGCGCAAATGCTGTGGCGTGGCCTGCAATCGGGCAACCTGCAAACCACCGCCACCGACCACTGCACTTTTTGCGCCGAGCAAAAAGCCGCTGGCAAAGACGATTTCAGCAAGATCCCCAACGGCTGCGGCGGCGTGGAAGAACGCCTGGCCGTGCTGTGGCACGAGGGTGTCAACGGCGGCCGGCTGACGCCGAGCGAGTTTGTTGCCGTCACCTCGGCCAACGCGGCCAAGCTGTTCAACATCTACCCGCGCAAAGGCTGCATCGTCGAGGGCGCGGATGCCGATCTGGTGCTGTGGGATCCCAAGGGCAGCCAGACGCTGTCGGTCAAGACCCAGCACAGCCTGGGCGACTTCAACATCTTCGAAGGCCGCACCGTGCTGGGCCGGGCCAGCCACACCATCAGCCGTGGCAAGCTGGTCTGGGCCGATGGCGATTTGCGCGCCGAGCGTGGCGCCGGCCAGTATGTCAAGCGACCGGCCTTCGGGCCGCAGTTTGATGCGCTGGCGCGCAAGGCCGCGCTGGAAGCGCCGCTGGCCGTGCAACGCTAGTCCGGAGACCCTCATGGACATGAACATCCACCCCTTGCCCGACGAACTGCAAGCCCTGCGCATCAACGGCCCACGCCTGTGGGACAGCCTGATGGAGCTGGCCCAGATCGGCGCCACGCCCAAGGGCGGTGTCTGCCGGTTGACGCTGACTGACCTGGACAAACAAGGCCGCGACCTGGTCAGCCGCTGGGCCCGCGAGGCAGGTTTGACGGTGACCATCGACAAAATCGGCAATGGTTTCCTGCGCCGCCCCGGCCGCAACAACAGCCTGCCGCCAGTGATGACCGGCAGCCACATCGACACCCAGCCCACCGGCGGCAAATTCGACGGCAACTACGGTGTGCTGGCCGGCATCGAGGTTGTGCGCACGCTCAACGATGCCGGTGTGACCACCGAAGCGCCGATCGAGGTGGCCTGGTGGACCAACGAAGAGGGTTCCCGTTTTGTGCCGGTGATGATGGGCTCGGGCGTGTTTGCCAAGGCCTTCACCTTGGAACACGCCTACGCCGCCACCGACACCGAGGGCAAGAGCGTGCAGGGTGAGCTGGAACGCATCGGCTACATCGGCATTGAGGAGCCCGGCGCCCATCCGATTGGCTGTTATTTCGAGACCCACATCGAACAAGGCCCGGTGCTGGAAGACCACGACATCACCATCGGCGTGGTCACCGGCGTACTGGGCATCCGCTGGTACGACTGCGTGGTCACCGGCATGGAGGCGCATGCCGGCCCCACACCGATGGCCTTGCGCAAGGATGCACTGCAAGTGGCCGCCAAGCTGATGCAAGAGGTGGTGGCCTGCGCCCACCGCCATCCGCCGCATGGGCGCGGCACGGTGGGCATGGTGCAGGTGTTTCCCAACAGCCGCAACGTGATCCCGGGCCGGGTCAAGTTCAGCATCGACTTGCGCAACGCCAGCGATGACATCTG
>JANOBL010000951.1:0-6727 GCA_031411635.1 Betaproteobacteria bacterium | reverse complement strand
CCTGCTCGCTGCTCTTGTTCTCCGCCAGATGAAAGCACACCCGGCCCACCAGATTCCAGCTCGGGTGCTTGCTTCGCAGCCAGGCCGCGACATCACCGCCGCTGGCTGCGATGTCCTCTCGCGCCGCCGTGTGCAGTTCGGCCCACCAGGCCGCGAGCACCTCGGCGTTGAGGTATTCGGCCCCTGTCATCGGCGGCGCTGCCGCCGCGAGTTGCTCGAGTTCTGCTGCAGGAGCAGGCAGCACGAGCGTGGCCCACGCTTCGGAGAGATTGGCCACCGCCGTGAGCTGCGCCATGAACCGATGCGCGAACTCGCGGCCGAAGGCCAGGGACGGTGGCAGCGTGAGGCCCAGTTCCACCGCCCCGAGCTGCAGCAATCCCTGTGCGCCGCCGCGCTCGAAGGCTTTGGCGATGCGTGCGGCGGCCGCTGCGGGCACCGCGTCGGCTGCGTCGTCGTGCGCGGTCTGGAGGTATGCGCGTCCGGCCGGTGAGAGGGCGAGTTCCTGGATCAATTGGCCGCTTTCAAGATCGGTGGCTTGCATTCAGCGCTTCCAGAACGCCTCGACCGCCTTCATCCGCCGCCGCTTCTCGGTCGTGACGTAGACCGTCGTGGTGGCCAGCGAGGCATGTCCGAGGTTCTGCTGCGCGATCTCGATCGGCATGCCGCCGGCAATCGCGTGGCTCGCATGCGAGTGGCGCATCCAGTGCGTGCTGGCCTTGTCAAACCGCTCGGCCCCCTTCCCATCGCCCTGCCCTCGCAGGACTGCGGCGCAGCCTGCGAAGAACGCCTTGACCTGGTCGTAGAAGGTTGTCGCGGCGATGCCCTGGCGCGGGTCGATGGTTTGTCCCGCACTCAACCCAGGCGCCCGCTCAGCGGCGTCACTGGCCTTGCCAAGCAGGAACGCCCCCTGGTTGCCGATGTCTTCAGGATCAGCACCCAGGCGTCGTGACTTCAGATACCTGGCGACTTCGCCCACCAGCTCCAGAGGGAGCGGCACCTCGCGCTCCCTCTGTCCCTTGCCAATCACCCGCAGCAACCAGCCTTCCATCGGCTGATCGTCTGACGCATCCGCCGGGTACTCGACCCACTGCAGGTCATCGACCGTGGCCGCCACCACCTCCGACAAGCGCAGACCGGTGGCGTAGAGCAAGTGCAGCCCGAAGCTCAGCCGCTGGTTCGCTGAGGTCGCGGGCAGCATCTTCAGCCGCCCTTCGATGAACTCCCACTGCGCCAGCGTAAAACTCCTTCCGGCATTGACCTTCGGCCCCGCGGTCCGCGGCACGCCGACTGCCGACCACGGGTTGCCCATCAGGTAGTTCTGATCCACCAGGAAGCCGTACAGGTTCTTCAGGATCGTGACCGCATGCCGCTGCGCCGATGTCGACAGCGGCCCCTCAAATGGCCGCCACAGCGGCGACCAACGCTCGCGCGCGCGGTCGCCGCACCAGCGGCTGCGCGGCTGCGGATCGGTCAGGAAGTCGCGGTACTGGACGCAGTCCTCGTTGCTCATTGAGGACAAGGCCTTGCCCTTGTGCGTGATCGCCCAGAGCAGGAAGCGCTCGGCTTCCTTGCGGTAGGCGCGCTGGGTGTTCGACAGTGCCTGCAGCCAGTCCAGCCCCACTTCTACACCGGCGTCGCGCTGGCGTCGTCGCGCCAACAGGTGAGCTTTCTGGTCCGGGGTCAGGCCGTGCTTGGACCGCAGCCAGGCGAGGATGGCCTGGTAGTCGTTGGTCGCCTTCAGCAGGCACTGGGCCTGCGGGCGCCGGTACAGCCCATGGCTGCCATCGAGCTCGGCCGGCACGATGAACTTTTCCAGGGGGCGGATGGCAGTGGCCGGCGCGACCACCGCGTTGAGTTCGTGCGCGTAGAGCTTGCTGCGCGGCATCGCCACATGACGGCCGAGTTGCAGCTCGATGCTGTCCTGGTGCGTGTTTGCCAAGTTCTGCAGCCACTCGACGATACGCAGGGCCTTGCCCTGCCCCATCGCCTTGATGCCGGCGTGCCAACGCCGGCCGACGCCGTTGATGCGCTCGGCCAGTTGGGCCAGCGTGAAGATGTCGGCGGCTTCGAGATGGCCGGCCAGCGTTGGATTCAACCAGGCCGCGACCGAGTCGCCGGCTTTCGGGGACTGGGCAAGCTGCCCTTCGAGCCAGCGCAGCGCTTCAAGCTGGCGTGCGACCAGGCCGGCGCGCCGGCGCAGACGCTGCGCGGCGCGGCCGTATTCGGCTTCGTAGGCGGCGATCTGCTCGGCCTGGCGCTCGTCCTCGAGGCCATGCGCTTGGGCAAAGACTTCGAGGCTCGGCAGTTCAATCGACGGGGCGGCGATGCGGGTGGCGTCGATGCGCACCAGGCGCGCGGTGCCGAAGCGGTCCTGGCGCTTCGCTGCGGCAGCGAACTCCTCCCGAATCCAGGCGATCGTGGCGCGCACGGTGCGCTGGCCGGTGGCCTCGCCTTCGACGCGGAGGTAGCGCTCCCAGCTTTCTCGGGGATCCAGGCCCTGGACCACCGAGCGCATGAAGGCGAAGTGGCCGACATGCAGCTTGCGCTGCCGGGCCGCGGCCACGCGGGATCCCCCGAAGACGTTGCGGCGAGCGCCGGGCGCTGTGGCGCCCTGCCCCGCCGGTACCGATGACGCAGGGTCTGCGGATGAGGTCATGGCAGGCGCGACCGACATGGGCGCATTGTCGGGCGTGGCCATGCGGGTCTCGGGTGTCGGGTGTCACTTGGTCCGGCCAGCCCGTGCGCCCGGCGGCGCGAGGGGTTTGGCTGCGGCCGCCAGGCCGGCGACGAGATCGGCGTTTTGCTGGTTGACGCGTGCCAGTTCGGCGTTCAGATCGCTCGCACGCTTGTCGATCTCATTGGCGCGGGCCTCGCTGGTGGCCGCGCGCAGCTTCTGCTCGGCCAGCGCCTGGCGCAATGCTTCGCACTCGCTGCGCGCGGCTTGCTCGGCCTTGTTTGCCGCCAGCAGAGCCGCCTTCGCGACTTCAAGCTCGGCGGTGACCTGGTCGGCCAGTTCGGCCGCTTCAGCCTTGTCGGTTTCGAGTTGCAGGCGCGCCGCTTCGAGTGCTTCGCGTTCGGCAGCCAGGCGGCCGTTGGCGAGCTCCAGCGCGCAGGACCAGATCTCGGTGCCGAGCTCGGCCAGACGATCGGCCACCGCGGGCGGCGCGGGCTCGCGCAGCGGCGTTTCCCTGGCGGCCTTGCGCGCCTTCCACTCGGTCATGCCTTCAGAGATGGTCGTGAAGCTGCCGCCTCCCAAGGCCTTGCGCACGGCCGCCAGCGTGGCGTTCTGGCCGGCGGCGTCGATCTCGTCTGCGACCGCGAAGATCTGGTCCTTGGTGATAGCCATACAAGATCCTTCGTTGCCTCCGTATGTTGTAGCGTACAACATACAGCATGCCTTGATACTACAAAATGACGGTCGGGTCAGATGGCACGGGGTGCACTCTTGTCGAACCAGTGCGAGATTGCGCGGCCGTCCCAGCGCAAGCCGACGTGGCCTGCGGCGCGTGCGTTGCTGAGCGCCTTGGGCCTGAAGATCGCCACACACTGGGCCGACGCGCGGCGCACGCTGTCATAGGCAATCCCTGCGCTGCCCTGTGCGCGCAGCCTGCGGCCCATGTCCTGGCCTGGGCCGTAGTGCACCGGGTCATAGATGCCGGGCATCGCGGCACCCTGCCCTCGGATGTCATGCAGCTTGTCCATCAGGTCGGCCTGAATCCAGCGCAGATCGATGTCGATGGCGTCTTCGGCAGTGCGTGCAAGGAAGGCGGCGCGGTGGTGGCTGACCTCGGCCACGGCCGTATCCAGGGAGTCGGCCGCGTAGTACACACCCCAGGTGCCGTCGCTGAACCGTGAGCCCAGAGGGTTGAGATGCGTGAAGGCCGCCATGATCAGCGTCGCCCCGGGCCCGACGACGCGTTCGGCAGCGGGCACCAGGCTGAGTTGCCCCAGTTCCTGGCGCACCCGCGGGTTGGTCAGCGCCTCGATGGCAAACACCACGTCCAGGTCCTGCGGCGCCGCCACCTGGTCGTACAGCCCCACCGTCGGAAACCGGCTTGCAATCAGGCGGTGGCAGGGCAGCCAGGCTACCGAGCTCAAGCTGGGGCAGGTGGGGGCTGCGTCGCTCAAGCCTTGCCGCCCCGCTCGGCGTCCAGGTACTGCCTGACGACATACAGATCAGCCACCTGCCCACCCATCATGCGGTCCAGGGCCGAGCTGCCGCCCAGGAAGGGCGCGGTGTTGGGCTTGCGGATCCATGCGTTGGCGCGCTCGGGCACCGGCAGCAGGATTTGAAGCGCGCCGTAGATGCCGAAGAGGTAGGACAGCCGCTCCAGCACGTGCCGATCCAGAGGCCCGACCTTGCCCTGCTTCCACTGATAGAGCGTGGTGCGCGCCACCCCCAGCAGCGAAATCTGTTCGGCGGCGGTGAGCTTCCAGGCGTCGGCCAGGCGCCAGAACGTGCGCAGCGCCGCTTCGGCGGCGGCGGCCGTGTGCAGGTTGAGGGCAACGGGCTTGGCGGTGTCGGGATGAAGGACTGCGCTCATGGTGCACGAAGGGTTTCAGCTGCCTGGTGAGGGCAAACGCACCGCAATGTACGCTCATGGACATTTCGTGTCAAATTGTCCGGTGGCGTTATTCAGGGCGGGCGCAAGCTGAAGCCGGATGGATTCTGGTACATTTCTCAGCACCATGATAAGGATACTTATCATGTACTTGATTGGCTCACTGAAGATCGGATTGGCCCAGGCACAGCGGCTACGCTGCCGCGGAACTCGTTGCACTTGCTTCACTTATTGCATTTATCCGGTAGAGTGCCGATATCCATAGAGCGCCAGGAGGCGCCCCACCCCGCAGGAGTCCGGCATGGCAACGATTGAACGAGACCGGGGGGTAGTCCCTGCCCCCATCACCGAGCACGAGCAGGAGATGGCTCGCGTTGCCCAGCGCTGCATCATGGAATCGCTGGACCGCTCCAAGGCCGCAGAGATCGTGCTCACGAGTGAAGACGGCGAGCTGCCGCCGGTGTCGCTTCCGCTCAACTCGCTGCGGCTGATTGCGCAGGTCCTTGGCGCCTTGAGCGAAGGCAAGGCGGTTACGGTTGTGCCGGCAGAGCGAGAGCTGTCGACCCTTGAAGCTGCGAATTTGCTCAATGTCTCGCGCCCCTTCCTGATCAAGCAGATGGAAGCCAAAAAGCTTCCCTACCGTCTGGTGGGCTCACACCGGCGCGTGACTGCTGAAGACCTGATGGCCTATCGCCAGCGGATGCATGCTGGCCAAGCGGATGCGTTGAACAGGATGGCCAACGACGCGGCTGAACTGGGCTTGGACTACTGAAATGGCGGGCCATGCACGCTTCACGGCCGTACTCGATGCGTGCGTGCTGTTCCCGATCGCCACGGCCGACGCGCTGGTCAGTCTGGCCGTCGCCGGCCTTTTCTCGGCGAAATGGACAGTTGCGATCGAAGATGAATGGCTGGCCGTCGCCGAGAGGCGCCATCCCGGTCTCTCAGGCCGCTTTACGACCCGGCGCGACGCGATGCGCGACGCCGTCCTCGATTGGGAGGTCAACGCCGAAGGGTGGCAGGCGTTGGCGCCTTCCCTAACCCTTCCCGACCCAAACGACGTGCACGTGTTGGCTGCTGCTATCGCTGGACATGCGGACTGTATCGTGACGACGAATCTGAAAGATTTCCCTGCCTCGATTCTCGATGTCTACGGTCTGATTGCCTTGCACCCGGACGACTTCATCGTCGCGCAGCTTGACCTAGACCTTTACTCAGCTCTTGGTGCGTTTAAGGCCATGCGTGCGCGCAAGCGCAACCCCACCTACGGTGCTGAAGAGTTTGCAGCCGCAATGGAACGAAACGGCCTGGTGGCCTCGGCGGAGCGACTGCGGCGTGCGGTGGACCTGATATAAACGTTCGGAGCATTGATTTCCGAGCCTTGCGATCATGGCGCCAGTCTTGATCCGCCCTTGTCGACAGGAGAGTTTGCGTCTTCGGTCAACGCTGCAGATGCTCGGAACGCCGGGAATGCGCCCTGCCGGTTCCCGGCATCAAGCTTGCCGCCACGAAGTGCAATGCGCCCTCCTCCCCCGCCTTGAAAGCGCCGGCTTTCGAACATGAAGAAGCAGTCAATCTGCAGGGCCTACAACCAGGAAGCCTTTCAGCAGCTTGACCAGCGCCTCCTGCTGACGCGCAGCGACAACGCCGACTTCGAAGTCAACAGACACCTTGCCGTTCGCCGCAACTGTCATCACGCCGAGTCTCTTCTTTCCGGAGTTAATGGCGATCTCTCGTGCTTCTGGCTTCTCAGGCTTCGCAATCAGTCGCGCAAAGACGTCAGCCGCACTGCGGTCAGCACCAAGCCCAATTGCTTCGCGAGCGCGCATCAAAACACCTTCTGGGTCACGCTGCATCGCATCGGTCAATGGCTTGGCCCAGCGAACCTGCAGGTCCAGTGGCGTCGAAAACGCAGCCACAAGCTCCTTTGGCAACTTCGCCAGTTGCACGGCCCGGGAGGCATCCGACGAGTTCACGCCCAGGCTTTCAGCCAGGCGCCGCAAGCTTGGGTACAAGCCCTTTCTGATCGCCTCGTCGTACATGCGACCCTGCTCCCACGCACTCAGATTTTTACGGCCGCGGTTCTCACGATCCATGGCCTCAAACAACGATCGATCGTCCATCTTGTCGACGACGATCGCGCTCACCGGTAGCCCAAGCTCCAA
>JANOBL010000950.1:0-12384 GCA_031411635.1 Betaproteobacteria bacterium | reverse complement strand
ACCGGCGTCGGCAAGACCGAGATCGCGCGCCGGCTGGCGCGGCTGGCCGATGCGCCGTTCATCAAGGTGGAAGCGACCAAGTTCACCGAGGTGGGCTATGTGGGCAAGGACGTGGACACCATCATCCGCGACCTGGTCGATATCGCCGTCAAGCAGGCCCGTGAGGCAGCGATCAAGAGCCAGCGCGCACGCGCCGAGGACGCCGCCGAAGAGCGCATCCTGGATGTGCTGGTGCCGCCACCCCGGTCCGAGCTGGGCTTCTCGGCCAGCGGCCCGGCCAGCGACAACACCGCCCGCCAGGTGATGCGCAAGCGCCTGCGTGAGGGTGCGCTGGCCGACAAGGAGATCGAGCTGGCGCTGGCCGAGCCGCGCGCCTCGATGGAAATCATGACGCCGCCCGGCATGGAGGACATGGCCGAGCAGTTGAAGGGCTTGTTCTCGCAGATGGGCACGGCCAAGACCAAGACCCGCAAGCTCAAGATCAGCGAGGCCCAGGCGCTGCTGGTGGAAGAAGAAGCCGGCAAGCTGGTCAACGACGACGAGATCAAGGCCAGGGCGGTGGCCAATGCCGAGAACAATGGCATCGTCTTCATCGACGAGATCGACAAGGTCACCTCGCGCAGCGACCACGGCGGGCCCGAGGTGTCGCGCCAAGGTGTGCAGCGCGACCTGCTGCCGCTGGTGGAGGGCACCACGGTGACCACCAAACACGGCATGGTCAAGACCGACCACATCCTGTTCATCGCCTCGGGCGCCTTCCACCTGGCCAAGCCGAGTGACCTGATCCCCGAGTTGCAAGGCCGGTTCCCGATCCGGGTGGAGTTGCAGCCACTGTCGGTGGACGATTTTGAGGCCATCCTGATCAGCACCCATGCCAGCCTGATCAAGCAATACCAGGCCTTGCTGGCCACCGAAGGCGTGACGCTGGAGATCACCCCGGAAGGCATACGCCGGCTCGCGCAGATCGCGTTTGATGTCAATGAGCGCACCGAGAACATCGGTGCACGCCGGCTGGCCACGGTGATGGAGCGGCTGCTGGACGATGTCAGCTTCGACGCGCCGAACCGCCAAGGCCAAACCGTGAGCATCGACGCCGCTGCCGTGGATGCCAAGCTGGCCGAGCTGGCGCGCAACGAAGACTTGTCACGCTACATCCTGTAGGCGCTTGACCGGCAGCGCGGGATGACGCCGACGCACCACCGGCGCACCGGCCGAATTCACCACTTGTGCACAAAAAAGCCGCTCACATGCGGTGATTATTCATTTTAATCATTTATATTTTGGGGCCAAGCGACCAGAGCACACCCCATGTCAAAGACCAAGATCCTGATCGGGCTGACCCTGCTGGCATCGTCCAGCGCCCCCTGGGCCGGTGGTGAGAAAGTGGTTGGGGCCTGGCAAAGCCTGTCCGGTGGCGAGCAGCTTATCTTCAAACCCAACGGCTACCTGCGCACCTGCTTCACCACCAAAAAGCGCGGCAGCGCAGCGATGGGCTCATGGCGCGAGACGGCACCGGGCAAGTACCGCATCGAGTTCACGCACGCGATCTCGTCGCCGTGCAATACCGAGCCCAACGTGCTGTACACCTACCAGGTCAAGATCGTCGGCTCGGCGCTTGCCACACCCACCGAGGTGGCGTTGTTTGTGTCGGGCGAGGGGCCACCCGACCGCTACGCGCGCACCGAGATCGTGGCCAGGCACTGATCGCGCCGCGCCTGCAGCGGCTGATCATTCACATTGCCAAGCGGTGCGCCTGCATCGCCAGCAGGCCATCGAAGATCAGCGAATCAACCAACTCGTGCTCGATGGCCAGCCAGGGCGCCACCTTCCAGGCCGCACCACCGGTCATCAAGGTCAGCGGTTGCTCGCCGCAGCGTGCGCTCAGGTGGCGGTGCAAGCGCTCCATCGCACCGGTGATGGCATAGGTGCCACCGCTGGTCAGTGCATCGCTGGTATTGGTGGGAAAGTCGCGCACCTCGCCAGTGGGCACACGCAGGCCGGCAGTGCCACCTTCCAGCGCACGCAGCATGATGCCGTGGCCAGGCAGGATCAACCCGCCCAGAAACCGGCCCTCGGCGTCCAGCGCATCCACTGTCACCGCCGTGCCCACCATCACCACCAGCACCGGCCGGTGCCGGCCACGCGCCAGCACATGGTGGCGCGCGCCGATCTGGGCCACAAAACGGTCGGTGCCCAGGCGGCCCGGGTGGTCGTAGCCGTTGCTGACACCCGCGCCATGCGCCGCGCTGACCACCCAGCGCGGTGACAAATCCCACAACTCGAGTTGCTCTTCCACCCGGCGCCGCACCGCATCTCCGGCCACATTGCAGCCCAGGATCGAGCTGGGTGCGGGCAATTGCTTCCACTCGGTTTCGGCCAGGCCATCAATGTTTTCCAGGAATACCGCCCCTTGCGACAGCACCACCGCGCCGGGCTGGGGCGAGGTGTACTGGGCCCACTTCAGGCGGGTGTTGCCGATGTCGATTGCAAAAAAGCTCATGCTCTGCATCCTGCCCGCTCAGGGCGGCTTGGCGGCGGTGGAAACTGCGTAGCTGCCCATTGGCAGCGGCCCGCATCCTACGATGCGGCGCCATCGGCGATGGGGGGTGGTTACGATGCACCGCACTGGAGACTTGCAACCATGCCCGCCCCCATCCCTGCCATGACCCCTGCCGCTGCAGCGGCCCTGATCCCCGACGGCGCCACCGTGGCCACCGCCGGCTTTGTCGGCATCGGCCATGCCGAGGCAGTGACAGCGGCGATCGAGGCACGTTTTCTGGCCCAAGGCCATCCGCGCGACCTGACCTTGCTGTACGCCGCTGGCCAGGGCGACCGCAGCCACCGCGGGGTCAACCATTTCGGCCATGCCGGGCTGGTCAAGCGGGTGATCGGTGGCCACTGGATATCGGCGCCCAAGCTGGGTGCGCTGGTGCAGCAGGACAAGATCGAGGCCTGGAACCTGCCGCAAGGCGTGATCGCGCATCTGTTTCGCGCCATCGCCGGCAAAAAATCGGGCGTGGTCACGCGCATCGGCCTGCACACCTTTGTCGACCCGGTGCATGACGGCGCACGGCTTTCGCCCTGCACCGCCAATTCAGCCATCGAGCCCCGGGTGCAGCGGGTGACCCTGGGCGGCGAGTTGCAGCTTTTCTACCCGGCGCTGCCGGTGGATGTGGCCTTGATCCGTGCCACCACCGCCGATGAGTTGGGCAACCTCAGCACCGAGCACGAGCCCTTCCACCAGGATTTGCTGGCCATCGCCCAGGCCGCGCACAACTCGGGCGGCATCGTGATTGCGCAGGTCAAGCGCATCGTGGCGGCCGGCACGCTGGAGCCAAACCGGGTGCGCGTGCCCGGCATCCTGATCGACCACCTGGTGATTGCCGACGACCCGCTGGACCACTCGATGACCTATGGCGAGGATTACGACCCGTGTTACGCCAGTGCGCCGGCCAGCCGGCCGATGCCTGGACCAGCAGCGCCCACCACGCCGCTGGACGAGCGCAAGATCATCGGCCGGCGCGCGCTGCTGGAGCTGCTGCCGTTGCAGCGCCCGGTGGTCAACCTGGGTGTGGGCATGCCGGCCGCGCTGGGTGCGCTGGCGCAGGCCGAGGGCATCAGCGGCTTCACGCTGACCGTGGAGGCCGGCGCGGTGGGCGGCACGCCGATGGACGGGCCCAGTTTTGGCGCCAGCGCCTACCCCGAGGCGGTGATCGACCATGCGGCGATGTTCGATTTTTACGACGGCGGTGGGCTGGACATCGCCTTCCTCGGGCTGGCCGAGTTCGACCCGCTGGGCAATGTCAACGTCAGCCGCTTCGGCGACAAGATCTCGGGCGTGGGCGGTTTCATCAACATCACGCAGACCGCCAAGCGCGTGGTGTTCATGGGCACGCTCACTGCCGGTGGGCTGCAGGTGGCGGCGGGCGACGGGCGGCTGCGCATCGTGCGGGAGGGCCGGGTGGCCAAGCTGGTGCCTGCCGTGGGGCACTTGAGCTTCAACGGCCCGTATGGGGCGTCGCTGGGCACCGAGATCGTCTACCTGACCGAGCGCGCGGTGTTTCGGCTGCGTGATGGCCGGTTGACGCTGACCGAGATCGCCCCCGGCATGGATTTGCAGCGTGATGTGCTGGCGGTGCTGGGCGCGCCGGTGGTGGTGGCCGACGATCTGGTGTTGATGGATGCGCGGATATTTCGGGATGGGCCGATGGCGGGCTGAGTTGCCCTGCCAGTGGGCCGGCGGCATCAGCGCGGCAGCGCAGCAGGGGCCTCGATCCGCCGGTACAGCTCGTTGGCGCGCAGCAAATGGTCGCGCATCGCCTGCTCGGCACCGGCGGCGTCGTGCCCAGCAATCGCATCGACGATGCGCTCATGCTCGGCCAAGGTCAGGTCCTCGGCGCCCGGGGCGCGCACGATGGCGCGGTAGTACTCGCTGGCCCAGTTGAACAAGGCCTCGACGACGGTCGGGAAGATCGGGTTGCCGCTGATCGTGGCGATCTCGCGGTGAAAGACCATGTCGCGGTGCAGAAACTGGTCCAGGTCGTCCAGCGCCGCCTGGTGTTCCTTCAACCGGCGGCGCAGCCGCGTCACATCGTCCAGCGTGGCGCGCTCGGCGGCGATGCGGGCAAAGCCGGCCTCAAGAAACACCCTGGCCTCCTTCATGTGCTCCAGCATGCCGGGCTGCAGGCGCAGCAGGTGCTGGGCACCCCCTGCGATCTGCGCCACCAGAAGCTGCGCGGTGGGAATCACCACCCGCGCCCGCTCGCCATGGGTGATCTCGACGATGCCGGCGCGGGCCAGCGATTGCAGCGCCTCGCGCACCGCCGGCCGGCCGACGCCATAAAACTCCATCAGGTCGCGCTCGGACGGCAGGTGGTCGCCGGGCGCCAGTTCACCGCTGCGTATGCGTTGCTCCAGCCGCGCCAGCACCTCGTGGTAGAGCTTGCGCCTGGGGATCTGCTCGATGCTCACTGGGTAACCTCCGTGCTACGCACTGCGGTGCGAGCCCCCCTTCGGAGCGGCCGGGCGAGGGGCTCATGAGCTGAGGATACCGCAGGGCTTTTTACGCTCTCTCTTCAGACCCGCCCTTGACGCACCGCGCCGAAAAAATCGGCCGCTCCCATCTGCCCACCCTTCAGCACGATCTGCAGCCCGTCCCGCGGCGCAGCATCGGACCAGGCCCGGCACAGCGGTGCGCCAGGCGCCAGCCCGGCCTCGATGCTGAGCGCGGCGATGTCCAGCGCACCGGCCACCGCGCCCGAGCTGTCGCCGCCGGCCACCACGATGCGGCGCAGCGCCGGTGCCCGGTCCAGCAGCCGACGCATCACTTCGGCCAGGGCCTGGCCCACTTGCACCGCAGCCTGACCGCGTGACAGGCCGGCGCTGCCCGCCAGTGCATCAAAACCGGTGACCGTCGCATCGTCCGGGCCTTCGGCCGAGAACACCAACGGGCTGCGGCCCTGGCGCAAAGCGTCTGCGGCTGCTGCCACCTGGCGCTCGATCTCGGCCTCGGTGGACTGCTTGGCCAGCACGCTTGCCAGATCCAGCCGCTGCACCGCAAAGCCCTGCGCCCTGGCCCAAGCGATCTGCCCGGCCGTCACCGGCGAGCAACTGCCGCTGACCACCGCGATCTGGTCCACGGCTTCAGCCACCGGCAGCGAGGGCAAGGCCGGCAGCAGCCCACTGCCGCGCCAATGCGCCGCCAGCGCGTACTGCAGGCCAGACGACGAGGCGCTGAACAGCCCGTCGCCCCGGCCCTGCCAGACCAGGCGCCCGACCTCGGCCAGCGTGGCCTCGTCGATCACGTCCAGCAGCAGCACTGGCACGTCGTCGCCCATCAGCGCATCGCGCCGTGCGTCGGCTTCGCCGGCCTGCATTTGCGCCAGGTCGATCAAGCCGGTGCGGCGGGTGGTTTGCGCAGCCAGGTGGCGCCGCAGATCGGCCTCGGCCATCGGCGTCACCGGGTGGCGGCTCATCGTCGGGTGCCGGTCCAGCCGGTAGCCTTCACCGTCAGCGACGGCAAACAGGTTGCCAAAAGCCTGGTAACGCTTGAGCCGCGGCGCACCCACCACCATCGGCGACCAGCGGCCCGGCATCAAGGCCGTGCCCAGCTCGATGGCCCGGCCTATCGAGCCCACGCTGGGGGAAGAATCGAAGGTGGAACAGATCTTGTACTGCAGGACAGGCGCACCAAAAGCCTTCAGCCGCTGCAGGCCGGCCAGCAGATGTTGGTCCATCCAGGCCGGGCTTTGGCCGCGCGCGGTGCTGGCCAGGCCGATGCAGCGCTGGCCGGCAAAACGCTGCACCCAGTGCGGCCCGGGCGGCGCCAGAAACAGCACCGTGGGCACGCCGGCAGCGGTGAAGGCCTCCATCACATCGGTGGAGCCGGTGAAGTCATCACCACAGTAGGCCAGCAACGGGCCGTCGGGCCAGGCGTCGGCAGCGGCATTGCTCATCACGCTCACCAGAAACCCAGCGCCGCTTGCAGCTCGGCATGGCGGGCGGCCTGCTTGGCCAAGGGCACACCGGCCACCGCCGCATCCCAGGCCTGGCGCAGCGCGGCCACACCGGCCGCCACGCCACCCGGGTGGCCGAAGATGCCTCCCCCGGCGGCAAAGATCAGGTCGCACCCGCCCACTGCCGCATGCGTGGCAGCGGCCACCAGCCCGGTCTGGCCCGAGCTGAATACCGGCATCGCGGCCATCGGTGCTTCCGGCCACAGCGGCGCCAGCACCGCGCGCGCGGCGGCGATCACGCTGGCATCGTCCTCGCTGAACTTGTTGGCCAGGCCGTTGACATGCAGGTGGTCGGCGCCGGCCAGGCGCCAGAGCTGCTGCCAGGGCGCGAAATCCCAACCCAGCGCCGGGTGACGGCTCAAATAACCCCAGCCGTTGCGGTGCGCGTGGATAGGCAGCGCGGCATGGCGGCGCAGCTCACGCAGGCCCACCAGGCCGATGCTGTTCAGGCTGGCCATCACGCAGCTTCCGCCCTGGGCCAGCACCAGGTCGTGGCGGCGCTTCATCTGGTCCAGCTCACCGGTCAGGTTGAAGGCAAACATCACCTTCTTGCCGCTGCGCTGCGCGCCGTCGTTGATCACCCGCATCACCGCGCGCACACGCTCGTCGAAAGGGCAGTGCGGCCCGTCGGCCTGCAGCTCGTCGTCCTTGATGAAATCGATGCCAGCATCGACCAGCTTTTGCACCTCGGCCGCCGTCTGCTCGGGGTTGAGCCCGACGCTGGGCTTGATGATGGTGCCGATCAGTGGGCCGCTGGCCACGCCGGCCAGGCGGCGTGTGCCGGCGATGCCGAATGCCGGGCCGGGGTAGGCGGCGGCAAACGACGGCGGAAGCTGCAGCCCGGTGATGCGCAGCCCGGACACCTGGCGCAGCTCGAACAGATTACCGGCAACAGTGGCCAGCAGATTGGGCAAGGACGGGCCGATGTTGGCGACGGGCCAAGACAGCTCCAGCACACAGCGGCTGAACACCGTGCCGGGCCGGTAGTGGCCGGGCAGGCTGGGCTGGCCCACGGTCTCCAGCACCTGCAGCCGCTCGATGCGCGCACCCGAGCGCTGTTTCAGCGCCGGCGTCTCGTTGGCCAGCGCCAGAAAGGTGCCGCTGGACTGCTCGCCGGCAATCGCCTCGGCGGCACGCTGCGGGTCGTCACCGGTCTCAAGCCAGTAAGTGGCGTGGAAACGTTCTGTCATCGTGCTGCACCGCGTTTGTTCTTGTTTGTTCTTGTCTGTTCTTACTTGCCGCGGGCCTTGGCCAGCTCGGCGGTGAGCTGGGCGGCGCCTTCCTGGCCAAACTCGGCCGAGAACTTGGCCCACACCGGCTGCAGCCTGTCCTTCATCTTCTGCCGCTCGGCGGGTGCCAGCGTGGTGATCTTCATGCCCTGGTTCTTCAGCTCGACCAGCGCCTTGTCGGCATAACTGCGCATGGCAGTGCGCTCAAAGCCCTGCACCTCCTTGGCCGCGTCGGCAATCATCTGCTGCTCTTCGGCATTCAGCTTGTCCCAGAACTTCTTGCTGATCAACAGCATCCACGCGCTGTAGACATGGCCGGACAGCACCGCGTGGCCTTGCACCTCGTAGAGTTTTGACGACAGCAAGGTGGGCAACGGGTTCTCCTGGCCGTCGATGGCCTTGGACTCCAGCCCGGGGTAGACCTCGGGCCAGGGCATGGGCACGGCGTTGGCGCCCAAGGTGCGGAAAGTCTCGATGAACAAGGGGTTCTGGATCACCCGCAGTTTCAGGCCCGCCATGTCCTCGGTGCCGTTGATCGGCCGGCGGCTGTTGGTGACATGGCGAAAGCCGTTTTCCCAGAAGCCCAGCCCCACCAGCCCGGCCTCGGGCAACTGGCCCAGCAGGCGCTTGCCAAACGGGCCGTCCAGCACCGCATCGGCCTCCTTGCTGTCGTTGAACAGCAGCGGCAGGTTGATCAGCCCAAACTCCTTCAGGCCCTTGATGCCCACCAGGGTGGAGCACTCGGGCACCGCCATCTCCAGCACACCGCCTTGCATCTGCGACACAAAAGTGACGTCGCTGCCCAAGGTGCCGCCAAAGTAGGTCTTGATCTTGATCTTGCCGCCGCTCTTGGCGGCAACGATGTCCGACAAGCGGGTCATGGCCAGGCCTTGCGGGTGGTCGGCGTTGAGCACGGTGGCGAACTTGATGTTCTGCTCACGCACCTCGGCGGCAGCAGTGCCGCACAGCGGGAACAGGCCGGCGCCCAGCAGCGCGGCGATGACAAAGGATTTCATGGTTGTCTCGAAGATGTGGGTTTGGGGGCAAACCGGGCTAGCGGGCTTCAGGTGATGCGGCGGATGCTTTCGGTGATCTCGTCGCGGTCAAACACCTTCAGCCAGTCGTCGCGCATCAAGCGCGGCTTGCCGAAGGTGATGGCCTTGTTGCAGGCGTCGGAGAACTGCCCGGGCATCTGCTTGAAGATCACCGCCGACAAGATGGTCATGTGGCCCAGCAAAAAATCGCGTGCGCAATCGGCCGGCACACCACGCGCCACCACCTCGTCCATCGCCTCGCGCATCACGTCCAGCAAGGTGGCGCAAACCGTCTCGGACAGGCCCGGCTCCAGCAGCGCCATCTGCTCCACCGTCACCCGGTACGAGCGCAGGATCGGCTGGTAAATGGTCTTGGCGATGTCTTCGCCCAGCGCAAAAGCCTCATCCGGGCCCTGCATCAGCGCGCTGACCACCGACTGCGGCGCACTGATGCCGCCAAAGTAATCCACCGCGCCCGGTGCATGCACCTCGGGGCTGAAGATCGTCGGATGGCAGGGGTGGGCCACGAAGTACACGAGATCCTTGCGGTCCGGCAGGTGGCCGGCAAACGGCGCGGCGGCGTCCAGGGTCATCACCATCGTGCCGGCTTTGAGCTGCGGCGATATCTCGGCCGCCAGCTTGCCGATCAAGGTGTCGGGCACGGCCAGGATCACCACGTCCACACCGTCCAGCGCGGCCTCGGCCGACACCGCCGTGATGCCCAACTCCTGCTGCAGGCGCTGGCGGCCGGCAGCGCCGGGCTCGACATGGCGCACGGTGTAAGGCGAACCCTGCAGGTTCTTGGACAGGCGCACGCCCATCTTGCCGCCAGCGCCAAACAGCGCAATCCTGGTACTCATCTGAACACTCCGTGGGTTGGTGAAGAATCGGCCGGCTCGCGATGGATAGATACTCATCACACCAGTTGGTATGATGAGTATGTGATTGAAAGTTGTTCGACAAAATCCGGGTAATCCCGAGTGCGTTGGTGTGGGTGTCGCCACCAAAGCGAGGGCAGGTTTTCAAAACCATCGCAGTGCACCGCTGGTGGTGGGCCGAGGGCACCGGGTGACCGGATGCCGTAGGTAAAGGAGGAGAAGTCGGCCGTCTCCGGCCGGCTTCGGGGGACACGGAGGCAGCCGGTCACCCGGTGGCCTCGGCCTCGCGCCAGCCCAACGAGCCCAGAAGGTCCGACGCCAAAGCAGCGTGGTGTCAAACACCAGGCGGCCAGTGGCGATCCAGCACCGGTGCCAGCGCGGCATGGGCCTGCACCCGCTCAAACAAGGCCGACAACGCCGGTCGGGTGCGTGCCAGATGGGCCCGGGTGCCCGACCAGCGGCTCACCACGGTGGCCAGCAAATCCAGCGCGCCGGGCCTGTCGCCACCAAAAAACGCTGCGTCTGGCGCCGGCGCAAACTGGTCGGCAAACAGCTCCCACAAGCCATGCAGCCTGGCCCGGCAGGCTTGGTTGATGCGCTGGCGCTCGCTGGCATCGGGTGCGGCCATCACCCGGTCCGGGTAGTCGATCACACCGATCATCGCGTAGCAGTTGGCCGCGATATAGACCAGCCCACGCAGCGCCTGGGCGCGTGCAGCGGGTGCTTTGGGCAGCAGGCCGCTGGCCGGGTGGCGCAAGCCCAGTTCGATCAGGATCGCCGCACTTTCGCTCATCACCGTGCCGTCGTCCCAGACCAGCGTGGGGATCTGGGCCAGCGGGTTGACGGCGCGCAAGGCATCCAGCGCCGAATCGGCTGCCCAGCTCGCGGCGTTGACATGTTGGAACGGGATATCGGCAGCCACCAAGGCAGCTTCGATTGCCGCCGAGCCGCTGCCGTCGTGGCCATAAAGCGTGAGGGACATGGCATGCACCCGCCGGTCGGTGGTCAAACCGGTGGCGCAAGGTGCCGGCCCGATGCGCCGCCGCTTGCAAGATCAGGGCGTGAAGCCGCCCATCAGCTCACCCATGCGGATCGCCCCGCCCGGCGCCCAGGCCGGGTTGAAGGCCAGGCGCTGGCCGCCCGCATCGCGGGGAAACAGCATCACCACGGTGGAGCCCAGCAAAAACCGGCCCATCTCGGCACCGCGTTCCAGCCGCACCGGCGTTTTTGCAGGACCGTCATAACGCCAATCCCGCACCACACCGGGCCGGGGCGGGTTGACCACGCCATGCCACACCGTGGCCATGCTGCCGACGATCGTGGCCCCCACCAGCACCAGCACAAACGGCTGGCCCTGGGCATCGTCAAACAGGCACACCAGCCGCTCGTTGCGCGCAAACAGCCCGGGCACACCGCGCGCCGTGGTCGGGTTGACCGAAAACAGCGCGCCCGGCACGTGGATCATGCGGCGCAGCGTGCCGGCGCAAGGCATGTGGATGCGGTGGTAATCACGCGGGCTCAGGTACAGCGTGGCAAAGCTGCCGTCGGCAAACGGCGCGGCCAATGTGGCATCACCCCCCAACAACGCGGTGGTGCTGTAGCCATGGCCCTTGGCCTGGAAGATCTGGTCGCGCTCGATCGCGCCAAACTGGCTGATCGCACCGTCCACCGGGCACAGCAGCCCAGCGGCGGCCAGCGGCCGGGCGCCGGGTTTCAAGGCCCGGGTGAAAAAGTCGTTGAAGCTGGCGTAGGCCTCGATGCGGGGCTCGGCCGCTTCGGCCATGTTGACCTGGTAGCGCGCCACAAACCGGCGGATCAGCGCGCTGCTGGCCGCGCCCCCTTGCCAGCCTGCCACCCCGCCGGCCAAACGGGTCAGGGCCCGCTTGGGCAGCAGGTATTGCGGCAGGACGGCAAGGCGGTCGGACACAGGCAGCAAGTGATCATGGCGGGGCGCGCCAGTGTATCGATCGGCAGCGGCCGCTGACCGGCAGGTGCCGCGTCAATAGGTGCCCGGATAAGCGCCGCCGTCCAGCAACAGGTTCTGCCCGGTCAGGTAGCCCGCCTGCTGGCTGCAGACAAATGCACACAGCTCGCCAAACTCGGCCGCGGTGCCAAAGCGCTGCGCCGGTATCGTCTGGCGGCGCCGGTCGGCCATCACTTCGGGTGTGACACCGGCTTTGCCAGCCGTGGCGGCAAAGCCCTGCTTCAGCCGGTCGGTGTCAAAACTGCCTGGCAGCAGGTTGTTGAGCGTGACATTGCGGCCAGCCAGCCGGGGTTGGCGCGCCAGGCCGGCGATAAAACCGGTCAGCCCGCTGCGGGCACCGTTGGACAGGCCCAGAAAATCGATCGGCGCCTTGACCGAGGCCGACGTGATGTTGACCACCCGGCCAAACCCCCGCTCGGCCATGCCGTCCACGGTGGCCTTGATCAGCTCGATGGGGGTGAGCATGTTGGCGTCCAGCGCGGCGATCCAGGCGTTGCGGTCCCATTGCCGAAAATCCCCCGGCGGCGGCCCACCGGCGTTGTTGACCAGGATGTCCACCTGCGGGCAAGCGGCCAGCGCCGCCGCCCGGCCGGCGGCAGTGGTGATGTCGCCGGCCACCGCCAGCACGCTGATGCCAGGGTGGGCGCTGCGCAACGCGGCAGCACTGGCCTGCAGCAGCTCGTTGCCCCGGGCAGTGATCACCAGGTTGACGCCCTCACGCGCCAGTGCCTGGGCACAGCCCTG
>JANOBL010000949.1:0-2532 GCA_031411635.1 Betaproteobacteria bacterium | reverse complement strand
GCGCCGCTGCGCACCCGGCGCGGCCTGGGCCGGGCTTTCCAGTTGACACAACTTTTTGCCAACCTGACGGTGCACGAGAACGTGCGGCTGGCGATCCAGGCGCGTGAGGCCGGGCGTGGCAACGGCGGCGGTTGGGGTGGCGTGGACCTGTTCCGGGTGTGGCTGGACCGCCAGACCTGGATCGACGAGGCCCAAGCCATCCTGGCCCAGGTGCGCCTGGCCGACAAGGCCCAGGCCGCCGCCAGCAGCCTGCCGCATGGCGACCAGCGCAAGCTGGAGGTGGCGCTGCTGATCGCGCTGGACCCCAAAGTGTTCATGTTCGACGAACCCACCGCCGGCATGAGCGTGGACGAGGTGCCGGTGATCCTGGACCTGATCCGCAGCCTGAAGGCGCGCCAGGATTGCAGCATCCTGCTGGTGGAGCACAAGATGGACGTGGTGCGTGAGCTGGCCGACCGCATCATCGTGCTGCACAACGGGCAGCTTGTGGCCGATGGCGAGCCGGCGGCGGTGATCGCGTCGCCGGTGGTGCAGCAGGCCTACCTGGGCATCGTTGCGGAAGAGCCGGCATGAGTGCCGCCACTTCCACCCCAAGCCCCACCCCCTTGCTGGAACTGGCCGGCGTGCACACCCACATCGGGGCTTATCACATCCTGCACGGCGTTGACTTTGCCGTGCCCGAGGGCCAGGTGACGATGCTGCTGGGCCGCAACGGCGCCGGCAAGACCACCACCTTGCGCACCATCATGGGCTTGTGGCCGGCCAGTGCCGGCGAGCTGCGTTTCCAGGGCCGGTCGATCAAGGGCCTGGCCACACCCGACATTGCCGGCCTGGGCCTGGCCTATGTGCCCGAGAGCATGGGCATCTTCAGCGACCTGACGGTCAAAGAGAACATGGTGTTGGCCGCACGCAGCGCCCGCCATGCCGGCGAGTTGGACAGCATGCGGCTGGACTGGATCTTCGGGCTGTTTCCGGCGCTGAAGAAATTCTGGCTCTACCCGGCCGGCAAGCTGTCAGGTGGGCAAAAGCAGATGCTGGCGGTGGCCAGGGCGATCATCGAGCCGCGTGCGCTGATCCTGATCGACGAGCCCAGCAAGGGCCTGGCGCCGTCCATCGTCAACAACCTGATCGCGGCGCTGCGCGAGTTGAAGCAGCAGCGCACCACCATCTTGCTGGTGGAGCAGAACTTTGGCGTGGCCCAGGCGCTGGGCGACCAGGTGGCGGTGATGGACGACGGCCGGGTGCTGCACTGCGGTGCGATGGCCGAGCTGGCCGAGGATGAATCGCTGCAACAGCGGCTGCTGGGTTTGTCGCTGGGGGCGCACCAATGAGCGCGGCTGCACCTTCACCCCAAGCCGCACCCTCGACAGCGGGGGCAGGCAAGCCGCCCGAAACCAGCGCCATCCCCAAAGCCCAATTCGACTGGCGACCGTTGGCGCTGCTGGTCGCGCTGATGGCGCTGGCCCTGCCGGCCATCCACAACCCCGCCACCTGGGTCACGCTCACCGTGGCCGGGCTGGCGATGGGGCTGATCATCTTTGTCATCGCCTCCGGCCTGACCCTGGTGTTCGGGCTGATGGATGTGCTGAATTTTGGCCATGGCGTATTCATCGCGCTGGGGGCGTTTGTGGCCACCACGGTGATCGGCGGCCTGGCCGATTGGGCCGGTGCATCGGGCGCTTTGCAACTCGCCAGCGTGGCACTGGCGATGCTGGCCGCGATGGGGGTGGCCGGCGCGGTGGGCTGGGCGTTTGAGCGGGTGATCGTGCGTCCGGTGTACGGCCTGCACCTGAAGCAGATCCTGATCACGATGGGCGGCATGATCGTCGGCGAGGAGGCCATCAAGGTGCTGTGGGGCCCGCAGCAGATTGCCTTGCCGCTGCCGCCGGTGCTGCGCGGCTCGTGGTTGATCGAAGGCATAGGCAGCGGTGCTTCGATCGAGATCTACCGGGTGCTGGCCGCCATGATCGGCTTGTTGGTGTTTGCCGCACTGGCCTGGACGCTGAACCGCAGCAAGGTCGGCCTGCTGATACGCGCGGGTGTGCAAGACCGCGAGATGGTCGAGAGCCTGGGCTACCGCATCCGGCGCCTGTTTGTCGGCGTGTTTGTCGCCGGCTCGGCATTGGCCGGGCTGGGCGGCGTGATGTGGGGGCTGTACCAGCAAAACGTCACGCCGCAGATTGGCGCGCAAGTCAATGTGCTGATCTTCATCGTCATCATCATCGGCGGGCTGGGCAGCACCTTGGGCTGTTTTGTCGGCGCACTGCTGGTGGGTTTGATGGCCAACTACACCGGCTTTCTGGCGCCCAAGGTGGCGCTGTTCTCCAACATCGGGCTGATGGTGGCGGTGCTGTTGTGGCGGCCGCAGGGCTTGTATCCGGTGACGAACAGGTGATGCCGTGTTGAACCGCATCCTGTCTCACGACCTGCCCCGCAGCCGCTGGCTGGCGGCCGCCTTGCTGATTGTCGTGATCGGCCTGGCCATCGCGCCGTTTGCTTTCCCCGGCAGCAAATCGCTCAACGTGGCTGCCA
>JANOBL010000948.1:0-7780 GCA_031411635.1 Betaproteobacteria bacterium | reverse complement strand
CGACCGCCCGGCCCGCTGCCGCGGCATCGGTCACGTCGAACACCACCGCTGCTGCGTCGGCGCCGGCGGCGCGGAACTCGGCCGCCCGCTGTTCCACCTTCTCGTCGCGGTCGGCCAGCACCAGCCGCGCACCGGCCGCGGCAAGGCCCTTGGCCAAGCCGAAGCCGATGCCGCCGGCCGCGCCGGTGATCATCGCCACCTTGCCATGCAGCGAGAACAGCGATGCGGGCGCAAGTTGGTTGTAAAGATGATCTGCTTGGGTCATGGCTGGATCCTTGGGTGACGGCATGCTAGGACCCGACCCGGGCAGCGGGAATCGGAAAATCGACAACACAGGCTTCGAACAATTCGAGGTCGCGTGCAGCTTCGTGCAGCTTCGTGCACCTTCATGCACCTTCGGATCCTTCGAAGCCGCGATTGCGCCAATGTTGATTCCCGCGTGCCCCACCGCGTCCTAACATCGCCGCCCATGGCCGCAACATTGCCGACACTGCCCAATGCCAGCCCCGTTCGTGTCGGCAGCCAGACCGACATCCTCGGTGAGAGCCCGATCTGGAACGAGCACGAGCAGGCGCTGTACTGGGTTGATATCCGGCTGCCGGCGATCCGCCGGCTCGGGTTCGCAAGCGGGCAGGTTGACACCTGGCCCATGCCCGAGCTGATCGGCTCGATCGCGTTCACGCCCGAAGGCCGGTTGCTGGTGGCGCTGGTCGACAGCCTGTCGCTGTTCAACCCGGCGACCGCGCAGCTCGAGCCCATCGTCCAGGCACCACGGCGCATTCCGGACCACCGCTTCAACGACGGCCGCTGCGACCGGCAGGGCCGGTTCTGGGTCGGCACGATGCACAACCTGACGCGTGCGCCCGAAGGTGTGTTGTACCGGCTGGGGGCGGCCGATGCGGGGCTGGCGCAAGTCCTGACCGACATCCACATCCCCAACAGCCTTGCGTGGAGCCCCGACGGCCGGACGATGTACTTTGCGGATTCGCTGCTGTACACGATCTTCGCCTACGACTTCGACCCGTCGTCGGGCCGCATGGGAACACGCCGGGTCTTTGCCAAGACCGAGCCGCCGGGCTTTCCCGACGGCTCGACCGTCGATGCCGAGGGCTTTCTCTGGAATGCCGAGTTCAACGCCGGCCGTGTTGTGCGTTATGCGCCCGACGGCCGCATCGCCCAGATCATCGATCTGCCCGTGCCGCGTCCAACCTGCTGTGCGTTCGGCGGCCCGAACCTCGATCTGCTGTTCGTCACCACCGCCAGCCAGAACATGACGCCACAGGAACGCAGCGCGCTGCCACTGGCGGGTGCGCTGCTGCGCCTGGACGTTGGCGTGCGCGGGCTGCCCGAGCCGCGTTATTTGCCGAGTCAAGCGCCGCAAGGCGACCCCCTCCACCCCTCCGAAACCCGAGGCCATGCCCCATGAGCGCCATCACCCTTGCCTCGGTCGAGGCCTTCGCCTACCGCGTGCCGATCAAGCTGCCGATCAAGGTTGCGTTCGGCACCTTCCGCGACCGGCCGATGGTGCTGGTGCGCCTGCGCGACATCGACGGCAACGAAGGCTGGGGCGAGGCCTGGTGCAACTGGCCGGCGGTGGGTGCCGAGCATCGTGCGCGGCTGGTGGCCGACCTCGGCGAGCGCCTGGTCGGCCGCAGCTTTGAATCGCCGCAACAGGCCTTCCACGAGCTCAGCTCGGAGCTGGAGGTGCTGGTGCTGCAGACCGGCGAGGTAGGCCCGATCGCGCAGGCCCTGGCCGGCATCGACATCGCGCTGTGGGATCTGGATGCACGCCGCAGCGGCCTGCCGCTGTACCGCCACCTGGGTGCGGCGGCGCTGCAATCGGTGCCGGTGTACGCCACCGGCATCAACCCCGACGAGCCCGAGCGCTTCGCAGCCGCGCGCTACGAAGAAGGCCACCGGGCTTTCAAGCTCAAGACCGGCTTCCGCCACGAGCTTGACGTGAGAAACCTGACGGCGATGCGGGCCGAGCTTGGCAACGCGGTGCAGATCCTGTGCGACGCCAACCAGGCGCACACGCTGGCATCGGCGATTGCGTTCAGCGAGGCCATTGCGCCGTTGCGGCTGGGCTGGTTTGAGGAGCCGCTGCGAGTCGATGCGCCGGCTGCCGACTGGCAGGCCCTGGCCGCGGCGTCGTCGACAGCGCTGGCCGGCGGCGAGAACCTGCAGGGCGACCAGTTTGACAAAGCCATTGGCGCTGGCGTGCTGCAGGTGATCCAGCCCGACGTCACCAAGTGGGGTGGCATCACCGGCAACATCCAGGTGGCGCGCGCCGCGGTGGCGGCGGGCAAGCGGTATTGCCCGCACTACTTTGGCGGCGGTGTTTCGCTGCTGGCGTCACTGCATGTGCTGGCGGCTGCCGGCGGCGACGGCTTGCTGGAATTCGACTGTCATCCAAACGTCGGCCGCGAGGCCGTCGTCGGCGCGCTGCTGCCGGTAACCGATGGCCGCGTACCGGTGCCGCAAGGGGCCGGCCTTGGCGCGGTGCCCGACCTCGCAGCACTGCAGCGCTACCGCACCTGGCCGCAAGGGTGAGCGACCGCCCGCAGCCGGGCCGGGCGGCGCTTCCGGCACTGACGGCGCTGCGCATCGGCTTCATCGGCGCAGGTCGGCTCGGCAAGGCGCTGGCCTGGAGCCTGGCCGAGCACGGACTGCACGTCGCCGCGGTGGCAAGCCCGTCGCGCGCCAGCGCGGACGGCCTGGCGGCGCGGCTGCCGGGATGTGTTGTCACCGACCCGCAGCAAACGGTGGATGCCTGCGACCTGGTCTTCATCACCACGCCCGACAGTGCGATTGCCGACACCGCCGCCGCACTGCGCTGGCGACCCGGCGTGGCAGCGGTGCACTGCAGCGGTGCGACCGACATCAGCGCGCTCGACAAGGCGCAAACCGATGCTGCGATGACCGGCGGTTTCCATCCGATGCAGACTTTCGGCGATCCCGCCGCCGCCGCGCGCTCACTGCCCGGCTGCACGATCACGGTCGAGGCGGACCAGCCGCTGGATGCAACGCTGGTTGCGCTGGCCGGCCGGCTCGGCTGCGCGGTCAATCGCTTGCCGCCCGGCATGCGGGCGCGTTATCACGCGGCTGCGGGCTACACCTCGCAGTTCATCAACGTGCTGTTCCGCGAGGCCTCGGACATCTGGTGCTCGTGGGGCGCGACCGAGGCGGAGGCGGTGCGTGCCTTGCTGCCGATGGCGCGCGGCACGCTGGCGTCGATCGAGTCGGCCGGGGTGGCCGCCGGCATGCCCGGCCCGGTGTCGCGAGGCGATGTCAAGACCGTGCACAAGCATGTCGACGCGCTTGCGGCGCTGGCCCCCGAGACGCTGCAGCTCTACCGTGCACTGTGCGAGCGCAGCGTGCGGCTGGCACTGCAGCGCGGCGCGTTTGACGAGGCAACGGCGGAGCGCTTCCGTGCCGCGCTGTGGGCATGAGGCGGCATGACGCGCCGGCCGGCTTCGCAAGCGGCATAGTGGCCTTTGCCGAATTTCAAATGGCGCGGCGGCACAGCCGTCACTACGATGCTTCAAGCGGGTGGCATTGGCCCATCTGCCGATTGGCCGATTGGCAAATCGGCCCATTGGCGCCAGAGCAATTCATCAACACCCGCGCCAAGCAACGACCAAGGAAACTCGAATGTCCCAGACCTACACCAAGCGACTCGGCATCCTGCGCAAGAAGGAGGGCATCACGCACGAGGAGTTCGCCAACCACTGGCTGACAAAGCATGCGGCGCTGTGCGCCGTGCTGCCCGGCCTGCGCCGCTATTCGGTCAACTTCGTCGATCGCAAGCGCTTCCCCAAGTTCGGCTACGACGGCTTCTCCGAGCTCTGGTTCGACTCCGAAGAGGCGCTGATCGCGTCATTGAACAGCCCCGAGGGCAAGACGCTGCTGGCCGACCTGCCCAACTTTGCCGGCGACATCGACCCGATCATCGCGGTCGAAACGCAGGTTCTCTGGCCTTGATTCTGGAGCCACCCATGGCAAAACAACTCGAAGGCAAGGTCGCCATCGTCACCGGTGCGGCGGGCGGATTTGGCGAGGGTATCGCGCGGCTGTTCGTCGCCGAGGGCGCGCGCGTGCTGCTGGTCGACCTCGATCTCGCGAAGGCGCAGAAGCTTGCAGCCGAGCTTGGCGAGCAAACCCGCGCGCAGCGCTGCGACGTCGCCGACGGCAGCGACGTGCGCGCCGCCGTGCAGGCCTGCATCGAGGCGTTTGGCACGCCGGACATCGTGGTCAACAACGCCGGCACGACACACCGCAACCAGCCGATGCTCGATGTCGACGAGGCCACCTTCGACCGCGTGTTCAACGTCAACGTCAAGTCGATCTTCCACATGACGCACGCGGTGCTGCCGCTGATGCGCAAGCGTCGCTCGGGCAGCATCATCAACATCGGCTCGACCGCCGGCATCCGGCCGCGTCCCGGGCTGACCTGGTACAACGCCTCGAAGGGGGCCGTGAATGTGATGTCGAAGTCGATGGCGGCCGAGCTGGGGCCGGACAACATCCGTGTCAACGTCGTCTGTCCGGTGATGGGTGCGACCGGCCTGATCGAGCAATTCCTCGGTGTCGCCGATACGCCGGAGAACCGCGCAAAGATCGTCGCCGGCATCCCGCTCGGCCGCATGTCCACGCCGCAGGATGTGGCCAACGCGACGCTGTACCTGGCCAGCGATGCGTCGGCCTTCATCACCGGCGTCGAGCTTCCGGTCGACGGGGGTCGAACCATCTGACGATGGCGTCCGTCGAGCACTTGCTGTTCGGCACCGACGAGGCGGTCGATCCACCGGTTGCCCTGCGGGCCGGCCCGCTGCAGATGACGCTGCAGTGCGGCAGGCTGCAGCACATCCGCGTTGGCGAGCACGAAGTCTGGCATGCCGTCGCTTTCGTCTTCCGCGACGCGGACTGGGGAACGCCCGAGGCGGTGATCGAGCGGGCAGACGTGGTCATCGATGCCGGCGGGTTCCGCGTGCAGTTGCACGGCCACTTTCCGGTCCAGCCGGTGATCGGTCTGCAGATCGAGATTGAAGGCTGCCCCGACGGGCGGCTGCGCTTTGTTGCCGAAGCGCTTCCCAGCGGCGACATCGAATGCAACCGCATCGGGCTGTGCGTGATGCATCCGATGTGCGCGATGGGCTCGCGGATCGACGTAGCGCATACCGACGGCCGGCACAGTCACTCGACGTTGCCGGTGCTGATTCCGCCCTGGCCGCCGTTCATGCTGGTGCGCGGCCTGTGCCACGAATGGGCCGAGGGGCAGTGGGCAAACGTCGACCTGAGCGGCGACCTGTTTGAGCTGGAGGACCAGCGCAACAACTCGGATGCGTCGTTCAAGACCTACAGCCGGTCGAACTTGATGCCGCGGCCGTACCGGCTGCCGGGCGGGGTGGCAATCCGGCACTCGGCTGAGCTGATGCTGGTGTCGCCGCAACCCGCTTGGGCGGTGCGGCTGCCGGCGGCTGAGGTTGCGGTTGCGGTTGCGGTTGCGGTTGCGGTGGACATCGGCGCGGTCACACAGGCGCTGCCGCAAACCGGCATCGAGATCTCGGCCCACGATCTGGCGGCCGGCAAGGCCGTGGTCGCGGCGCTTTGCGCGCTGCGGCCGGCGCACCTGCACCTGCCGATCGACGAAATCGACGTCGACCGCATCGACTGGCCTCGCGCCGCTGGGTTGCTGGCGGCCACCGGTGCGCGCCTGCGGCTAGACCTGACTTGCGCCGACCCATCGCGCGCGGGCGCGCTGCTGGAGCGCCTGCACAACGCCCTGGCCGGTGCGGCTGTGGCGCCGGAGAGCCTGGCCATCTTTCCGGGCGACCAGCGCTGCGTCAGCCTGGCGCGCCAAGCCTTCCCCACGGCGGCGATAGGCGGCGGCACGCCACACTACTTTGCGCAGCTCAACCGGCTCGAAGGGCTGGGCGAGGTCGACTTCATCAGCTTCACCACGTCGCCGATCGTGCACGGCGCGTCCGACGACTCGGTGATGCTGAGCCTGCAGAGCTTGGGGTCGATGGTCGACACGCTGCGTGCGCGCTATCCGGCGCTGCCGATCCGTGTCGGCCCGAGCACGATTGCGGTGCGCCGCAGCCCGCTCGGCCGGCACGCCGTTTCCGACGGAACACGGCGCATTGCGCTGGCCGCCGCAGACCCACGCACACGCGCGCTGTTCGGTGCGGCATGGACGCTGGGCTACGTGGCGGCGTTTGCGCACGCGGGCACCCAGGCGTTGACACTGATGAGCTTGCTGGGACCGTCCGGCGTGCTTGCAGACGCCGGACCGGACCGCATCCTGCGGCATCCGAGCTACTTCGTGCTGGCCCGACTGGGCACGGCTGCGCGGGTTCGCGAGCTGCAGGTCTCCGACCGCTCGCGCCTCGGTGCGCTTGCGCTGGAGCGGGACGGCAGCGGCGAGTTGCTGATCGGCAATCGCACGCGCGCGGAATTGGCGGTTAGCGTGACCGCGTGGCAATCGTCAGCCACCTGGCTGCTGGCCGCCACTGCCGAGACGGGCTGGTTGCCGCTGCGCGAAGCGTCGCCCGGCAGCCTGGTGTTGCCGCCGTACGGCATTGCGCGCCTGGACCGGGCGTAGTCCCCGATGGTTGCAGCCGGATCGGCGTGCAATACTTTCACGCATGCTGCCAGACATCGATTCACTGGCCTTGTTTGTCAGAGCCGCGGAGCTGCGCAGCCTGACCAAAGCCTCCGAAGCCTCGCACATCGGTTTGGCAGCCGCGAGCCGCCGAATGGCGCTGCTTGAGCATTGTTTCAAGACAACGCTGTTCGAGCGATCGTCGCGCGGCGTCGAGCTTACGCCGGCCGGCGCGTCGCTGCTGCCTTACGCAAAGTCGCTGCTGGTCCAGATCAACCAGATGAACTCCGAGATGCGCGATCATGCGCACGGTAGCAAGGGGGCCTTGCGCATCCTGGCCAACACGTCGGTGATGACAGAGTCGCTGCCACAGGACTTGGCCAGCTTTGCCCTCGCCCATCCCGATGTGCGCTTGGTGGTGCAAGAGCGCTGGAGCACCGAGATCGTGCGCTCGCTGCTGGCTGCCGAGGGCGATCTTGGCATCGTCGTCGAGGGCCTGCGCACCGACGGGCTGGAGACCTTCGCCTATCGCAGGGATCAGTTGGCCGTTGTCATGCCGGCTGGCCATGCACTGGCCGGCATGCCAGCGTTGAAGCTGAGAGATGTGGTCGAAGAAGACCTGATCGGACTCGAATCCGGATCGTCGATGATGCGCCTGCTGAGCGCGCAGGCGGTGATTCTGGAGAAGACCCTGCATCTGCGCGTGCAGGTGCGCAGCTTCGAGGCGGTGTGCCGCATGGTGGAGGCCGGGCTGGGCATCGGCCTGCTGCCGTTCCAGGCCGCGCAGTTGCTGGGCTCCTCCATGGGGTTGGTGGTTCGTCCGCTGGCCGACGAGTGGGCCGAGCGCTGCATGCTGGTGTGCATCAGGAAAGATCGCCCGGCGAACAGCTCGCTGACCAAACTGCTGGACCACCTGACGAAGATGTCTGAATGATGCTGTGCCCGCCGCGGGCACAACGGCGCACGCCACCTCAACCAGGCTTGATCCGCATCAGCGCCGCCCGCGCATGCGCCTGCAGCCCCTCGCCATACGCCAACTCGGCCGCTATCGGCCCCAGCACCTGGGCACCCGCTTCGCTCACCTCGATCAGGCTGCTGCGTTTCTGAAAGTCGTACACCCCCAGCGGGGATGAAAAACGCGCCGTGCCGGCCGTGGGCAGCACATGGTTGGGG
>JANOBL010000947.1:0-5400 GCA_031411635.1 Betaproteobacteria bacterium | reverse complement strand
GGCGGTGATGACCGGCTACAACCGGGTGGACGGTGTGTTCATGGCCGATCACCAGCGGCTGGTCAACCAGGTGTTGCGTGAAGAATGGGGTTTTGACGGCCTGGTGATGACCGATTGGTTTGCCGAGCACGACACCGTGGCTGGCGTGCTGGCCGGTTGTGATCTTGAGATGCCCGGCCCGGCGCGCCAGCGTGGCGACAAGCTGGTGGCCGCCGTGCTGGACGGCCGGCTGCCCGCCGAGGCTGTGCGGGCCTGCGCCAAGCGGGTGCTGCAGCTAACGCAGCGGGTGGGCAGCTTTGCCGATCCGCTGATCCCGGATGAGCGCGACGACGACCTGCCCGAGCACCGGGCGCTGATCCGCCGGTTGGGTGCAGCCGCCGCCGTGCTGCTGAAAAACGACGGCGACCTGCTGCCGCTGGCACTGCAGCCCGGCCAGACGGTGGCACTGATCGGCTGGCCGGCGCTGCAGGCCCAGACCATGGGCGGTGGCAGCGCCACGGTCAACGCGCACCGCCGCGTGGCACCCATCGATGCCTTGCGGCAGGCCTGCCCGGGGGTGCACTTCAGCCACCATCCCGGGGCCGACCTGCACCGCTACGCACCGGTGTGCCCGGCGACGATGGCGCTGGAATTCTTTGGCAACCCGGACCTGGAAGGCCCGGTGATCGCCACCCAGTCCTCACCCAACGGCGAGGTGCTGTGGATCGGCCATGTGCCCCAGGGCGTCAACCCCGAGTCCTTCTCGTGCCGCGCCAGCCTGCGATTTGTGGCCGAGGCTGATGGCCAGCATGCGTTTTCGCTGATCTCGGCGGGCCTGAGCCGCGCCACTTTGAACGGCGAGGCGGTGCTGGACGCCTGGTCGGCCTGGTCGCGTGGCGACACCTACTTCACCCATGGCTGTGACGAGGTGCTGCACCGCCGCAGCTTGCGTGCCGGCGACGTGGTGCACATCGTTGTGGAGTTCAGCACCCGTGTGCCACGGTGGCGCAACGAGGGCTTGCAAGTCCACGCGCTGCGCGTCGGGGCCGGGCGCGAACTGGGCGACGCCGACATCACGCTGGCCGTGGCGGCGGCACGGGCCAGCGACGTGGCGATCGTGTTTGCCGGCCTCAATGCCGAGTGGGACAACGAGGGCCTGGACCGCCCCGGCATCGAGCTGCCGCACCGGCAGAACGCGCTGATAGCGCAAGTGGCGGCCGCCAATGCCCGCACCGTGGTGGTGTTGCAGAGTGGCTCGCCGTTGCTGCTGCCCTGGTTGGCCCAGGTGCCGGCGCTGCTGCAGGCCTGGTACCCGGGGCAGGAATGCGGCCACGCGATCGCCGATGTGCTGCTGGGCCTGCAGGAGCCCGCTGGCCGTTTGCCGCAGACCTGGCCCGCAAGGCTGGAAGACACGGTAGCCTACGGCGAACCGGCTGCCTATCCAGGCATCGACGGCCATGTGGCCTACCGCGAGGGCTTGCTGATCGGCTACCGCCACCACGAGGTCCATCGGCGCGCGCCGATGTTCCCGTTTGGCCATGGCCTGTCGTACACCGCGTTTGCCTGGGATGCGATGCGCGTGCTGCCGGTGGTGGGCGCCGATGCCACCGCCACCGGCTTCGAGGTGCTCTACCGTGCCGAGATCGATCTGCGCAACACGGGGGCGCGGGCTGGCCAGGTGGTCGTGCAGTGCTACCTGGCGCCGCTGGACGAGGCGCCGCAGCACCCGCTGGCACGGCCGCCACAGTCCTTGGTCGGGTTCTGCAAGCTCAGCCTGCCGGCGGGTGGCTCGGCCATCGCGCAGGTGGACATTCCGGCCCGGGCCTTTGCGTCTTTCGACGCTGCGGCCGGCCGCTGGGTGCCCCGCCCTGGGCGCTACGAACTGCGTGCAGCGGCGTCTGCAATCGACGTGCGGCTGCGAACGGTGCTGGTCCATGGGTGAATCGGCTGCGCTCGAATCGGCGCGTTCGTCCATCGCGAGCCCCTCAGCGTCTTGATTCGGTCAACGACCTGAACGCGCAAGGTATTGGCGGCATGCCCACGCTGTTCAAGGCATTCACCCAGCAGGCGGGTTGAAGTACGACGTGTCGTTGCAGACCCAGGGCGGCGGCTGCATCGACTGGCACCTGGAAAACAAGCTTGGCGTGATCGGCCAACGCCCCTGGGACCAGGCCTTCAACAGCGAAGACGTCAACGGCGAAGCGTGCAAACCTGCGTGCGTCCGGTCCGTGGCTTCTGCCGTCGCGACAAGAGGCCGTGGCGGTTGCCAGCACCAAAGTGCGGCCGTCACGCCTGTAGGCTGCGCAGTTTTTCGTTTGGAGAAGACTGCACTCGGCATGGCGCCAGGATTACCGCGTACAAGTCTGACCGGTTCGGCACTCCCTGGATTGCTCGCTGAACTGGGCCTGCTCGACGGGCCGGCAGCGAAACCGTCCTTCATCGAAGGGATGGGGCAGTGGCTGGGCTGGGCGGATGCCATCCCGCTTGCGGCCGCGCTCAACATGCCGCTGGACCTTGGCCAGCCGCCGGCGAGCACATCGGTTGCACGCTTGGTGGTCGCGCCTGCTGAAGGCGAGTTTGTGCGCGTGCGCGCCGCACTGGGCCTGGCGATCGGCCGCACGATCGACGCTGACGGCGCAGCCGCGGACGACTGGCGGCGCGCCGGCCCGAACAGGTCCGCAGCCAGCGGGCCGATGGCGCCGGACACCGACTTCGCGCCCTACCGCCAGCGCTGCATCGAGCTGCAGCAGGCGATGCAGGCCGGCATCGCTGCTTTGCGCGGCCAGGCGCGGCAGGCGGTGGCGCGGCTGTCGCCTGAGATGAGCCGGCTTGCGGCCATCGATGCGGTGATGGATGAGGTGCTGGGCGCGCGCGAGCAGGCCTTGTTGGCGATGATGCCCAGGCTGCTGCACAAGCATTTTGAGCGCCTGCTGCTGGCCCATCAACAGGCGACATGCGCCGCACCCGAAGGCGAATGGCCGGACCAGGCGTTGCAGCCCGGGGATTGGCTGAATGCCTTTCGGCAGGACATGCTGCGCTTGCTGCTTGCCGAACTGGACCTGCGGCTGCAGCCGGTCCAGGGGCTGCTGGAAGCCGCCGCTGCGCACCCAACCACAAGGGTTTCATGAACAAGCATCTCTACCGGGCAGCGTTTGGCGTGGGCCTGGTCGCCATCGTCAGGGTCGGTGCCGGCGCGCTGCGCGCCAATTCACTGGCGTTGGCGATGACCTTGCTGATCGCCGCGTTCTACGGGATGGGCGCGCTGGAGTTGCGGCGCTTCGATCAAGCCACGGCCGGGCTGGTATGGGCCCTGGACCAGTTCCCCCAACCGCCGGTGCGCCTGGGCGACTGGCTGGACCAGGGTACCGGTGTCGCTGTGCAACGCAGTGCGTTTGCGCATCGAAGGCGACCGTGTCGCCTTGCCCGGCCCGACGATGGCCCCGTACCTGGCCGGCCTGCTGGGCGCTTTTGTGCTGATCCTGGTGTGTGCGCTGGGCATGCAGCTTGAACTGGCAACCAAGCTGGAAGACGAGGTCAAGAAACGCCAGGTCGAAGAACAGCGGCGCCAGACGCTGGAGCAGGCGTTGGCGATACCGCTTGCCGAGGGCCGCGTGACGCTGAACAACGGCCGCATCGGCATCAGCAGCGGTGTGCTGTTTGGCTTCAACTCCGACCAGCTCCAACCCGAAGGCCGGCGGCTGCTGAAGAGCCTGGCGGCGACGCTGGCGGCCTACCTTGCCGCCCGCGACGAGATCCTGATGGTGAGTGGCTTCACCGACGACCGGCAGATGCGCGAAGGCAGCCAGCAGTTTGCCGACAACTGGGCGCTTTCCGACCAGCGCGCGTTGACGGTGACGCGGGCCTTTGTCGAGGACGGTGTGCCCACGTCGGCGATCTTTGCCGCAGCGTTTGGCGCCGGGCAGCCGGTGGCCAACAATGCCGACGCCAGCGGACGCGCCCGGAACCGGCGCGTGGAGATCACGCCGATGCCCCGGCCGTCCAACAAGCAGCAAGGTGGCGGGTCATGAGCCCTGCGATTGGCGATGGCCGATCCGATCCCGCAGCGGCCATCGCGGCCTTGCGTGCGCGTGGTGCGCACCACGCCGATCCGGTGCGTTTTCGCCACATCGAGGCCCTGGTTCGGCGGGCCACCGCCCACCAGGGCGAAACGCGGCGCCTGCTGGACGGCAAGCTGGCACAGTTGCTGGCGGCCTGCGGCCAGGTTGCCGAACTGGCCCGATCCCCGGCGGCCACAGATCTGGCGCAGGCGCCGCATCGCAGCGCACTGGCCGGTCTGCTGGCCCACATTGCCCTTCACGCGGCGGCACCCGGCGCGCATGCGGGCAACGGCGTGCTGGACGGAAATGCTCCCACCGAGCTGAAGACCGTGCGCTACTTCAGAAGCACCTGGTCCCGGCTCAGCGTTGATCAACGGATGGCGCAATCCCTGGCCTTGGTGTCCGACAACGCCGGCCCGCTCAATACGCAGCGCTTGCTGCACCAGGCGCTGATGGTGATGCGCGACGCGTCACCCGAGTACGTGCAGCGGTTCATGTCGCATGTTGAGGCCTTGCTGTGGCTGGACCAGGCCAGCCCGGCCGGCAGCTTGGCGAAAAAGGCGGGGGCCAGAATCGCCCGCGGCAGGAAACAAGCGGGCGAGAATCCAGCAAACCGTCCACCAAACCCTCCACCGCTCACCGACCAGGGTTGCCCATGACACCAAGCCCGCCGTCCGATTTTCCCAGCGTCCCCGCGTTGCATCTGGACCGCGTGAGCGCGTTGCTGGCCGACGGGCGGCGCAAGCTGCTCGGCCTGGTTGGCGCGCCGGGCGCGGGCAAGTCCACGCTGGCCGTGGCACTGCAGCAGGCCTTTGCCGGCGTGTCGCAGGTGGTGCCGATGGATGGCTTCCACCTGGCCAACGCCGAGTTGCAGCGGCTGGGCCGAGCCGGGCGCAAGGGTGCACCCGACACTTTCGACAGTGCCGGCTACGCCGCGTTGCTGCGGCGTCTGCGCCTGCAGCGCGAAAACGAGATCGTCTACGCGCCCGAGTTCCGGCGCGAGATCGAAGAACCCATTGCCGGCGCCATCCCGGTGCTGCACACCACCCAGCTCATCATCACCGAAGGCAACTACCTGCTGCTGGATGACGGCCCGTGGGCCGGCGTGGCGGCGCTGCTCGACGAGGTATGGTATGTGGAGGTTGACGATCAGATGCGCACCGAGCGCCTGGTGCAGCGGCACGAACGCTTTGGCCGCAGCGCGCGGGCCGCGCGCGACTGGGTGGCCGGCACCGACGAGCCCAACGCACGCCTGATCGCCGCAACCCGCGCGCGTGCCCAACATCTTTTCCGCTGGCTTTGAGTGATGCCGCTGGCACGCCAGGGCGCGGCCGGCGGCGGTGCGGGGCGGCACACAATGACC
>JANOBL010000946.1:0-1794 GCA_031411635.1 Betaproteobacteria bacterium | reverse complement strand
CAACTTTGCGCTGGCGGGTTATCTGAACGGCGAGGTGCTGGAATTCCAGTCTATCTTCGACCAGGCGATGGCGGCGGCAGAGCAGCTCAAACCGATGATGGCCGATGTGGGCTACCGCATCCACCAAGCCAGTGCGGCCGGTGCCAACATCCTGTTCGAAGGCGCGCAAGGCACTTTGCTGGACATCGACCACGGCACCTACCCATATGTCACCTCCAGCAACTGCGTGGCCGGCAATGCCGCCGCCGGTGCCGGTGTCGGGCCGGGGCTGCTGCACTACATCCTGGGCATCACCAAGGCCTACACCACCCGCGTGGGCAGCGGGCCTTTCCCCACCGAACTGGACATCAGCGCCGAGGGCACGGTAGGCCACCATCTTTCCACCGTGGGCCAGGAGCGTGGTGTGGTCACCGGACGCATGCGGCGCTGCGGCTGGCTGGATGCGGCGGCACTGAAGCGCTCGGTCATCATCAATGGCATCTCGGGCCTGTGCATCACCAAGCTCGATGTGCTGGACGGGCTGGACCAGATCAAGGTCAACGTGGGCTACCGGTTGAACGGCCAGGCCATCGACATCCTGCCGCTGGACGCCGACGACATCACGGCCTGCCAGCCGGTGTGGGAAACCTTCCCGGGCTGGAGCGGCAGCACCTTTGGCATCACGCAATGGGACGCGCTGCCGGCCAATGCACGCGCTTACCTGGCGCGGCTGCAGGCCTTGATCGGCGTGCCCATAGCCATGGTGTCCACCGGCCCGGACCGGGACCACACGATCCTGCTGCGCCATCCGTACCAAGTCTGAGCACATCCAAAGCCTTCACCGCACCCCCAGGAGACCCGCATGCTCACAGATGATGGCAAGCACTTGTATGTGAGTTGGGACGAGTACCACATGCTGATCGAGCGTCTGGCGCTCAAGGTGGCGCATTCGGGCTGGGGCTTTGACCAGATCCTGTGCCTGGCACGCGGTGGCATGCGGCCTGGAGATGTGCTGTCGAGGGTGTTTGACAAACCCTTGGCGATCATGAGCACCAGCTCGTACCGGGCCGAGGCCGGCACCATCCAGGGCCGTCTCGACATGGCCAAGTACATCACGATGCCCAAGGGTGAACTGGCGGGCCGGGTGCTGCTGGTGGATGATTTGTCGGACTCGGGCATCACGCTGAAAGCCGTGGTCGAGCGGCTGCGCGGTGTGCCGGCGATCACCGAGTTGCGCAGCGCGGTGATCTGGGTCAAGGGTGTGTCGGCGTATACGCCGGACTACTTTGTCGAGACGCTGCCCACCAGCCCGTGGATTCACCAACCGTTTGAAGAGTACGACAACCTGCGGCCCGACGGGTTGGCGAAGAAGTTTTCCGTTTGACAGCCCGCGCGTTTTGCAACCCGGCGTCATCGTCGATTTATCACCAACGCAGCGCTGGTTGCCGCTGCACGATTCATTCACTCATCTATTCAATTTCGCAAAGCGCGTGGCGCAACGCAAAAGGCCAGCACTCTGGTGCTGGCCTTGTTTGTCTTGGTGCCCAGAAGAGGACTCGAACCTCCACGCCGCTAAGCGCTAGTACCTGAAACTAGTGCGTCTACCAATTCCGCCATCTGGGCAGGTACAAGCTGGGAGTATAGCATCAAACAAAATACGACAATCATCACGCCCGTGCTGGGCGCGGCCCTGATGAGCGAGGTCGAGGGCACCGTGCTGGGCCACCGCGACGGCCACGGTTTTGTGCGCCGCGACGACGGCGAACCCGACATCTACCTCTCGCCGCAAGAGATGCGCTCGGTGCTGCACCGCGA
>JANOBL010000945.1:0-4149 GCA_031411635.1 Betaproteobacteria bacterium | reverse complement strand
GACGACACCACCCGCTTGCGCAAGAAGGTGCCGTTGCACTTCTCGGGCGAAGAAAACTCGGTGGCGGTGAAGACCGACAAATGCCTGGTGGCGCATGTGTCCACCGAGGTCGAGGTGGAATGCCTGGCCACTTTGTTGCCCGAGTTCATCGCGGTGGACTTGAGTGGCCTGGTCAAGGGCCAGTCGCTGCATGCGTCTGATCTGGTGATGCCCGAGGGCCTGAAGGTCGTCAAGCATGGCAAGAACAACCCGGTGATCGTTGCCGCCACGGCGCCCAAGATCGAGGAAGAAGCTGCGCCGGTGGAAGCCGCTGCGGCTGCGGTACCGGCCAAGAAGGCGGCGGCCAAGAAGGCTGCGGCACCAGCAAAAACTGCCGCACCAGCAAAGACTGCGCCCAAGAAGTAACAGCGCTTTGCGTAGCGCATGGCTGCAAAGGCCCCGCGCTGGCGGGGCCTTTTTGCGTCTGCGCGGGCGGTTTTTTGACATCCACCGGCACCGGATAATCACCCAATGATCCGATTGATTGTTGGCCTCGGCAACCCCGGCCCCGAGTATCAAAACACCCGTCACAACGCCGGTTTCTGGTGGGTGGACGCGGCGGCACGGCAGCTCGGTGCCACGCTGGTGTTTGATCGCAATTACCACGGCCTGATGGCCCGGCTGAACCGGCCCGAAGGCCCGCTGTGGCTGCTGCAGCCGATGTCCTTCATGAACCTGTCGGGCAAGGCGGTGGGGCCGCTGGCGCATTTTTTCAAGATCGAGCCGCCGCAGGTGCTGGTGGTGCATGACGAGTTGGACCTGCCGCCCGGCCAGATGAAGCTCAAGCAAGGCGGTGGTGCGGCCGGGCACAACGGCCTGAAAGACATCCTGGCGCAGCTTGGATCGCCCGATTTCTGGCGCTTGCGCATCGGCATCGGCCATCCCGGTGTGCGCAGCGAGGTGGCCAACTGGGTGCTGCAAAAGCCCAGGCTGGAAGACCGCTTGTTGATCGACAAGAACATCGCCGACTCGATCGAGGCACTGCCCAGTTTGCTGGACGGTGCCATGGACAAGGCGATGATGAAGATACACGCCAAGCCACCCCGGCCAAAGCCTGAACCCAAGCCCGAACCGCGCGCTGTTGGCGAGCCTCAGCCCGGCGGCCCACCGCTCTAGGAGTGTTTGTCATGCGCCTGCGCCGCTGCCTTGACCGGTTTTTGTTGCCGCTGCTGGCCGGGCTCTGCCTGGCCACCGCCGCGCCGCTGGTGCATGCGCAAGAAAGCCCCATTTACCGCTGCGGCAACAGCTATTCGGCCAAGCCCTGCCCGGGTGCAACCGTGGTGGATGCAGCCGATCCACGCAGTGACGCCCAGCAGCGCGAAGCCCGTGCCGCCGCGCAGCGGGACGCCGCCACGGCGCGCCAGATGGCCGCGGAACGCCGGGCCGATGAGCGCAACGCCGCCCGGGGTGGGCCGGTCAACATCGGACCGCAGGCGGCGCGCCCAGCGGCGGCGGCAGCCTCCAAACCGGCCAAGGATCGTGCCAAGAAAAAGCGGGTCAAGCTGGTGCCGCTCAAACCCGTCAAGCCTGTCAAGGCTGACAAGAAGGCAGCGCGTTAAGCCGGCGTTTTGCCGCCCAACAGCAGCCGGTATTTGACCCACAACAGCTCGCGGGTTTCAACCCGCTGCGGATCGACCGGAATGCAGGCCACCGGGCAGACCTGCACGCACTGCGGCTCGTCAAAGTGGCCCACACACTCGGTGCACTTGCCAGGGTTGATCTCGTAGATTTCCACACCCATGCTGATGGCCTGGTTGGGGCACTCCGGCTCGCAGACATCGCAGTTGATGCATTCGTCGGTGATCATGAGCGCCATAGGCCCTCCTGATACCCAACGAATACGCCCTCGGCTCGTAGGCCTCGGGCGCGTGCGGCGGGGCAACGCAGGCGTTGCCAATTCCCGCCGCCCGTGTCGGTGATCATCAAGGCCATGGTCAGGCATCCCTGGGCAAATGGGCCACACGCTCTTTCAGGCGCTGCAGCACCGACGGTGCGACAAACTTGGACACGTCACCGCCCAGTGTGGCGATCTCGCGCACAAAAGTGCCGCTGACAAACTGGTACTGGTCCGACGGTGTCAGGAACAGCGTTTCCACCTCGGGCATCAGGTGCCGGTTCATGCCGGCCATCTGGAACTCGTAATCAAAGTCGCTGACGGCGCGCAAGCCACGCACCACGACGTTGCCTTGGTTCTGAATCACAAAATCGCTCAGCAGGCCGCGAAACGCCACCACCTCCACATTGCCGTAGGGCTGGGCAATCTCTTTGGCGATGTCCAGCCGCTCGGCAATCGTGAACATCGTGCGCTTGTGGTGGCCCGCCGCCACCGCGAGGATCAGCTTGTCAAACAGGTGCGCGGCCCGCCGCATCAAATCCTCGTGGCCCAAGGTCATCGGGTCGAAGGTGCCGGGATAGACGGCCGTCATGAACTTGGCATGGGTCAAGATCGTCTCCTGCGGGGCGCTAGTTCGGATGCGAAGGATATTCAGGTGTTGCGCCGCAGCAAATGATAGTGCACCAAACCGGCCCGGCCGTGTTTTGAAACTGCAAAACCTGCGGGCAGTGTGGCCTCGGCCAAGGTGTCCGCGGCTTCCACATACAAGCAGCCCGATGCCACCACCAGCGGCGCGGCGGCGGCCAGCACACGGGGCAGCAGGCCGGCATCAAACGGCGGGTCCAGCAGCACCAGCTCAAACTGGCCGGGTGCGCAGCGCGCCATCCAGGCCAGTGCGTCGGTGGTTTCCACCCGCAGGGTCTGTGCGCCCAGGCGCTGTTGGCTGGCCACCAGGCTGCGCGCGATCGTCGGGTCGCGTTCCAGCAATACCACCTCGGCCGCACCACGCGATGCGGCCTCAAAACCCAGCGCGCCGCTGCCGGCAAATGCATCCAGGCAGCGCCAGCCCGTCAAGTCGGTGCCCAGCCAGTTGAACAAGGTTTCACGCACTCGGTCGGGTGTGGGCCGCAGGCCGGGGCGGTCGGCCACCGGCAGCTTGCTGCGTTTCCACTGGCCGCCGATCAATCGCACTTCACGCGGTGGCCCACCGTGAACGGCTGGTTTCACAGCCGCACCGGGATGCCGTGCCGTGCCAGCATCGCCTTGGCCTGGCCGACGGTGAATTCACCGTAGTGAAAAATGCTGGCGGCCAGCACCGCGTCGGCACCGCCGATCTGTATGCCTTCGGCCAGGTGTTCCAGCGCACCCACGCCGCCCGAGGCAATCACCGGCACCGGCACCGCGTCGCTCACCGCGCGCGTGAGTTCCAGGTCGAAGCCGATCTTGGTGCCATCGCGGTCCATGCTGGTGAGCAGGATCTCGCCGGCACCAAATTCAGCCATCTGGCGCGCCCAGGCCACCGCGTCCAGCCCCGTGTTCTTGCGGCCGCCGTGGCTGTAGACATCCCAGCCCGGGCCGCGGGCCAGCAAGTCATCGCCAGGACGACCGCGAGCGTCGTCCTTCGGCACGACTCGGCGTTTGGCGTCGATCGCCACCACGATGCACTGCGCACCGTATTTGGCCGAGGCTTCCTGGATCACCGGCGGGTTGGCGATCGCCGCCGAGTTGAAACTCACCTTGTCGGCCCCGGCATTGAGCAGCCGCCGCACATCGGCCACCGTGCGCACGCCGCCGCCCACGGTCAGTGGGATGAACACCTGCGAGGCCACCGCCTCGATGATGTGCAGGATCAGGTCCCGGCCGTCGCTGGTGGCGGTGATGTCGAGAAAGGTCAGCTCGTCGGCCCCTTGCTCGTTGTAGCGGGCGGCAATCTCCACCGGGTCACCGGCATCGCGCAGTTCGACAAAGTTGACGCCTTTGACGACACGGCCGCCGGTGACATCGAGGCAGGGGATGATGCGTTTGGCGAGCATGTTGGGCAAAGGCTGGAGCTGCTACTGATTATCCCTTCCCCTAGATCGGGGGGCTGTGCAGCGAAGGAATCATGGGGTTTGAGGCGTATGTTCACGTTGAAGGGTTGTCCTTCGGTATTGCTCAGGAGTCAAACACCATGCGTCTCTCGTATTTGTTGTCGGCAGCGGCGCTAGCGCTGTCAGTGGGTGTGCCGGCCAGCGCCACGGTTTTTTCGTTCTCGGCGACTTTGTCGAACGTCGGCG
>JANOBL010000944.1:0-3414 GCA_031411635.1 Betaproteobacteria bacterium | reverse complement strand
TCGTAATGACGCATGGACACTCCTTGTGGGTTCCGGGGATCGGAAGCTGCCCCGCGCGTCTGGAGCGGGTGCAGCAAAGGGAAAACCCACGATTATAGCGCGGATGGGGGTCCGGAGCGCCTTTGCCCATGCTTCAGCGGGCCTGGGTAGCGCAAAGCCTCGGCCATCGCTGCTTCTTTTGCGGCGGGCGGGGGTGTCAGCAGGCTGACCAGCAGCAGCACGGCGCAGCCGACCGGCACACCAAACACGCCGGCTGCCATCGCGTCGATGCCAAACCAGCGTTGATCGGCCACCGCCTGGCCCAAGCCCAGAAACTCTCTGGCCCCGTCCAGGTTGCGTGCCATGTACCACAGGCAAAGGCCCACGCCGGCCAGCATGCCGGCCACCGCACCGGCGCGGTTGGCACGGCGCCAGAAGATGCCAAACACCAGCGCCGGAAAAAACGTGGCCGCCGCGATCGAAAACGCCGCGGTGACAAACGGCAGGATGTTGGCGATGCGCAGCGACGCCACCCAGGCCGCCAGCACCGCCGTGACCAGCACCATCATCTTGCTCAACATCACCCGCTTGATCGCCGAGGCGCGTGGATTGACGACGCGGAAGATGAAATCATGCGACAGCGCATTGGAGATCGTCAGCAGCAGGCCATCGGCGGTGGACAGCGCCGCCGCCAGGCCACCGGCCGCCACCAGGTAGGTCACGAACAACGGCAAACCACCCAGCTCGGGCGCGGCCAGCACGATCATGTCGCCACCCAGGTGCAGCTCGGCAAACTGCAAAAACCCGTCAGCGTTGATGTCTTGCACCGACACCAGCGATGAATCCAGCTTGCTCCAGCGCCGTATCCAGTCTGGCAGGCTGCCGAAGGACGTGCCCACCAGCTCGGTGAACACCTGGTACTTGACCATCACCGCCAGCGCCGGGGCGCTGAGGTACAGCAGCACGATGAACAACAGCGACCAGCCGACCGAGCGCCGCGCCTCGGCCACCGTCGGCGTGGTGTAGTAGCGGGTCAGCACATGCGGCATCGCGGCGGTGCCCAGCATCAGGCAGAACACCAGCGCCAGGAAGTTGCTGCGCGCAGCGCCGCCACCGCTATCCGCTTGCGGCGCCAACCCGGCCAACGGCTGGGCCTGGCGCCGCGCCAGATCACGCTCACGCTGGTAGCCGGCGCGGGCCTCGGCCTCGCTGCGTGGCATACGCTCCAGCCGGCGCTCGGCCTGCTGGATGCGGGCCAGCGGTGCGGCCTCGGTGCGCATGCGCTCGATCTCGCGCGCCAGTGCATCGCCATCGGCAACCATCGCCGCCGGCACATCTTGCAGCTTACGCTGGGCGTCGTCGGCACGTGCTGTGAGCAGCCTGCGCACTTGCAGCTCGGCCGGATCGACCAGCAACGCGGCCTCGCGCTGGCTGACCACGGCAAGCTGCTGGTGGTAGCTGAACACCGGCAGCCAGGAGCCGGTCTGCTGCAAGCTGAGCCACACCACCGGCACGGTGTAGGCAATGATCAGCACGATGTACTGGGCCACCTGGGTCCAGGTGACGGCCCGCATGCCACCGAGGAACGAGCACACCAGCACGCCACCCAGGCCGACGAAGATGCCGATCTCGAAGCTGAAGCCGGTCAGGTGCGAGGTGACCAGGCCAACGCCATACACCTGCACCACCACGTAGACAAACGACACCAGCACAGTGGCGGCCACGCCGATCAGTCGGGGCGCATCGCCGCCATAGCGCGCACCGAGAAAATCAGGGATCGTGTACTGGCCAAAACGCCGCAGGTAGGGTGCCAGCAGCACCGCTACCAGGCAGTAGCCCCCTGTCCAACCCAGTATGTAGGCCAGGCCGTCAAAACCCTGCAGGTACAGCACACCGGCGGTGCCGATGAAGGACGCTGCCGACATCCAGTCTGCCGCCGTGGCCATGCCGTTGTAGACAGCAGGCACGCGCCGGCCGGCCACGTAGTACTCGGTCTCGTCGGTGGTGCGGCTCATCAGCCCGATGCCGGCATACACCAGCACCGTGGCGATCAAAAAGCTGCCACCGATCCAGCTTCGGGGCCAGCCGTTGCGCTCCAGCAGCGCCAAGCTGCAGATGAACAGCACAACGCCCAGCGTGAACAGCGCGTAGCGCCGGTGTAGCCGGCGGGCAAAGCGCCGCGTTGTCTCGGCGCTGTCGGTCGGCATGCGCTGCGCGGCCGCGGGCTCAGTGCCCTGCCAGCCGGGTCCAGGTCTCGACCACCGAGTCGGGGTTCAGCGAGATCGATGCAATGCCCTCGGCGGCCAGCCAATCGGCAAAGTCCGGGTGGTCGCTGGGGCCCTGGCCGCAGATGCCGACATATTTGCCAGCGGCCAGGCAGGCGGCGATGGCGCGGCTGATCAAGGCCTTGACCGCAGGGTCACGCTCGTCGAAATCGGCCGCCAGCAGCGCCAGGCCGGAATCGCGGTCCAGCCCCAAAGTGAGCTGGGTCAGGTCGTTTGAGCCGATCGACATGCCGTCGAAGTGCTGCAAAAACTGCTCGGCCAGGATCGCGTTGCTGGGCACCTCGCACATCATGATCAAGCGCAGGCCGTTCTGGCCACGCGCCAAGCCCCTGTCGGCCAGCAGTCCGACTACTCGCTCGGCCTGCCGCACGGTGCGCACAAACGGCACCATGATCTCGACATTGCTCAGGCCCATCTGATTGCGCACCCGCTTCAAGGCTTCGCATTCCATCGCAAAGGCTTCGGCAAATTCACCGCTGATGTAGCGCGATGCACCGCGGAACCCCAGCATCGGGTTTTCTTCATCCGGCTCGTAGCGTGAGCCACCGATCAGCTTTTTGTACTCGTTGGATTTGAAGTCGGACAGCCGCACGATCACCGGCTTGGGCCAGAACGCGGCGGCGATCGTCGCGATGCCTTCCACCAGCTTGTCGACGTAAAACGCCCGGGGCGACGCATGGCCACGCGCCACCGATTCCACTGCCTTCTTCAGGTCCGGATCGATGTTGGGATAGTCCAGGATCGCTTTTGGATGCACCCCGATGTTGGTATTGATGATGAATTCCAGCCGCGCCAGGCCGACGCCCGAATTTGGAATCTGCGCAAAGTCAAACGCCAGCGACGGGTTGCCCACGTTCATCATGATCTTGAGGTCGATCGGCGGCATCTCGCCGCGCCGCACCTCGGTGATCTCGGTCTCGAGCAGGCCGTCGTAGATGAAGCCCGTGTCGCCCTCGGCGCAGCTCACCGTCACCAGCGTACCCTCCTTGAGGCGCTCGGTGGCGTCGCCGCAGCCCACCACGGCCGGAATGCCGAGTTCGCGCGCGATGATGGCCGCGTGGCAGGTGCGCCCACCCCGGTTGGTAACGATGGCGCTGGCCCGCTTCATCACCGGCTCCCAGTTGGGGTCCGTCATGTCGGTGACCAGCAC
>JANOBL010000943.1:0-5288 GCA_031411635.1 Betaproteobacteria bacterium | reverse complement strand
GACCGGGGCTATGCCGGCGCTGCAGCCAGACGCCGGTGGCGAGCGCTCGTTCTATTTCGACATCGTGCGTGGCGTCTCGGCGCAGCTTGTGTTGGCCGGCCACGCGCTGAACGTCTGCTTTCCCGACTACTTCATGACAAGTGGCACAGTGCCACTGCAAGCCAAGCCGGGGTTGTTCTACATGCAGAACCTGGGCGTGCTGGTCTTCTTCTGCATCTCTGGCTATCTGGTCACGGCCAGTGTCGTCAGACGCCAGGCACAACCTGGCTATGGCATCGTGGCCTATCTGCTGGACCGATTTGCACGCATCTTCACGCCATTGGTGCCTCTGCTGCTGATCCTGTTCGTGGTCGAAAACCTTTGGTTCGGCCATGGCACGGTATTGCGCTACACCACGCTCGACACCAATCTGCCCACGCTGCTGCTGAACCTGACGATGCTGTTTGACCACCCACTGATGTCGGTGCTGGCGCGGCTGACCGGCTGGGCTGCGCTCAAGGCCGGGGCTTTCGGCACCGCCGACCAGCTCTGGACCGTGGTCATCGAATGGTGGATCTATGTCAGCTTCGGTCTGCTGGCGTTTCCGCTGCTGCGGCATGAGCGCTTCGGTCCAGTCCGGCTGCTGCTGCTGGCGCTGGCCGCGCTGCTGCCGGCCTACATGCTGTGGCGCGGCAACGGGCTGATCGTGGCCTGGTTGGTCGGCATGGCCTTCCGCTTGCGCCGCGAACAGCTACTGCGGCTTGGCCGCCGCAGGATGCTTGCAATCTGCCTGGGCAGCGCCGTCGCCAGCCTGGCACTGCTGCTGCGAACCGACTGGAACTTCTACAACCCGCTGGTGGCAGCGCTGTTCTCGACCACGCTGCTGACGCTCTACCACCTGACCGACCCCGGTGAGCGGCAGCCCGCACGCTGGAGCATGGGCGCGCTGCTGAAGGGCCTGTCGGCGATCTCCTACTCGGTCTACCTGGTGCACCTGTCGGTGCTGTTCTGGCTGCTGGCCTATGCGCCGTCGCTGACAGGCCGAGTCAGCACGCTGCCTTTGCTGCTGCTTTGTGCCAATGTCGCCGCGATCCTCTTCTACCTGTGCTTCGAGCGCCACTATGGCGCTGTCAGGAGCCTGCTGTCCAGGCCAATGGGCCGCACCATACAGGTCAACCACGGCTGAGCGCTGAAACGATGAATACCGACCTCGTCTCCATCATCACGCCTGCCTTCCGCTGCTCGTCGGTCATCGGTGAGACCATACAGTCGGTGATCGCCCAGACGCACAGCCACTGGGAAATGCTGATCGCCGAAGATTGCTCGCCCGACGACACCCGCGAGGTCGTTCGCCACTGGACCACGGTTGACTCGCGCATCAAGTTGATATCGCTGGAGCGCAACGGGGGTCCGGCGCTGGCCCGCAACGCAAGCCTGGAGCGCGCAGCCGGCCGCTGGATCGCCTTTCTCGACAGCGATGATCTTTGGCTTCCGAACAAGCTGCAGCGTTCGCTCGACCATGCGCGGGCCCGGGATGCCGCCTTCGTGTTCACGGGCTTCCGGCGAATCCAGGCTGATGGTGGCTCACGGGGCCGTTACATCGGCGTGCCATCGACGCTGAGCTACCGCCAATTGCTGGGCAATACAGCGATCGCAACCTCCACCGTGTTGCTCGATGCCACCAAGGTGGGCACCGTGCGCATGAAGAGAACCTACTACGACGACTTCGATTGCTGGCTTCAGATCCTCAAACAAGGGCACATCGCGCAAGGCCTGGATGAAGACCTGATGCGCTACCGCGTGATGGGACAGTCGGTCTCGCGCAACAAACGAAATTCAGCCTCCAAAGTCTGGCATGCCTACCGCGATCTGGAGCGCCTCAGCCTGCCTGCCGCCGCTTGGTACTTCTCACAATACGCTCTGCGCGGCTTGTTGAAGTACCGGCGCTACTGAGCCTGCCCGCCGTGCGGTTCAGTGTTACTGGCAGTGCCGGATTCGTTGGCAGCCACCTCGTGCGGCAGTTGCTCGACGCAGGACACGGCGTGACCTGCGTGTCGCGCCAATCCACAGCGCCGGCTGCCGGCGCCGTACTGCATCGGGTGACCGGCTACGACGACGAGGCCGGGCTGGCCCGAGCCTTCAACGGCATCGATGCCGTGTTTCACCTGGCCGCCCGTGCTCATGTGCTGGCTGCGGCGCCGGGCAGTGATGAGAACGCGGCATTCCGCATGGCCAATGTCGACAGCGCACGCGTGGCCGCCTGCGCCGCACGTGCCGCCGCATGCAAACGCTTCGTGCTGGTCAGCTCAATTGGTGTCAACGGCGATCGCACCGAGGGCCATCCGTTTACCGAGCAGGACGCGCCCAATCCTCAACAAGCGTATGCCCGCAGCAAGCGCGATGCCGAGTTGGTGGTGACGCAGGTTCTCAGCGGCAGCGCCACCGAATTGGTTGTGGTGCGGCCAACACTGGTCTACGGCCCGAACTGCCCGGGGAATTTCCGCACATTGGTGCGGCTGGTACGGCGATTGCCGCTGGTGCCGCTGGGCGGCCTGCACCGACGCCGCAGCTTCATCGGTGTGCAAAACCTTTGCACCGCGCTGATCACGGCAGCCAAGCATCGCGCTTGCGGTGGCCGCACTTTTCTGCTGTGCGACGGCGAAGACATCGACGTGGCCACGCTTGTCCGGCTGATCCTGGCGGGTCTGGGCTTTGGCAGTGGGCGTTTGCTGACCCTGCCCGAAGGCCTGCTGCGAGCCACTGCCACGCTGGTAGGCCGGCGTGCCGCTTTTGACAAGCTTGCCGATGAACTGCGGGTGGACGGGCAGGCCTTCCGCACCACCACCGGCTGGCGGCCAGGCGTGACGGTGGCCGATGGCGTTGTCGCTGCAGCGCAGTCGTTTGCCGGGCCGGCGTTGCGTTGATCCGCCCCTCAACGCTTTCGTTCAATACTTTGTCCCATCCCGTGTCCACCTTGACCACCCTGCTGCTGGCCGCCGTGCTGTCCTGCACTCTGACGGCAGTGGTGCTCGCGCTGGCACGCTCGGCCAGGTTGATGGATGTTCCCAACGAACGCAGCTCGCACGTGGTGCCGACGCCGCGAGGCGGGGGGCTGGCGATCGTGCTCGCCTTCCTGGCGGGGCTGTTGGCACTGTCAGCATTCGGACCTCGACCGTCGTCGCTGTTCGGCGGCTTGCTGGGTGCAGGCGCATTGGTGGCAGTCATTGGTCTCATTGACGACCGGTGGCAACTGCGGGCCTCAACGCGTCTGTCGGGCCACATCGTCGCAGCGCTGTGGGTGCTGTGGCACCTTGGCAAGATGCCGCCGCTGACGATGCTGGGCCGCGCAGTAGACCTGGTGTGGCTAGGCCCGCCGCTGGCCCTGCTGTACCTGGTTTGGGCGGTCAACTTTTTCAATTTCATGGATGGCATCGACGGCATCGCCGGTCTGGAAACGGTGACCGTGGCATCGGGTGGTGCACTGCTCAACTGGCTGGTGCTGGGCGGCGATAGCTGGGTGATGCCAGCATTGCTGGCCGCCTGTGCGGCTGGTTTTCTGGCTTGGAACTGGCCGCCGGCGCGCATCTTCATGGGCGACGCGGGTAGCGGCTTTCTCGGACTCGTCGTCGGCACGCTGACGCTGGGATATGGGTTCGAGGCGCCGGTACTTTTCTGGTGCTGGTTCATCCTGCAGGGCTGCTTCATGGTCGATGCCACGACCACGCTGCTGCGCCGCATGCAACGTGGCGAGCGCGCAATGCAAGCGCACCGCAGCCATGCCTACCAATACGCCTCGCGCAAATATCGCTCGCACCGGCATGTGACGCTGGCCTGCGCTGCCATCACCACCCTCTGGCTGTTGCCGATGGCCGGCTGCGTGGCCATGGGCCGGCTCGACGGGATCTGGGCTTTGCTGCTGGCCTACCTGCCGCTGGTGGCGCTGGCGTTTCATTTCCGAGCGGGCGCGCGCGAGTTGCAAAATGTCTGATGCCGCTGCCTGAAAATACCAGGCAGGCACGGGGCGTGCCGACCTACAAAAAGCTGAACGCCGCGTTCCGCAGTTGCGCGACCCAGACAAGCTACAGCCGTTTTCGCGGGTTCAATCCGGATGGGTTTGGCCAGGCTTTGTTTCAACAATCAGGTTCACAACGGCAGTTTGGTGCCAATCGACACGCTTACTCGGTCGGCTATTTCCCTGCAGGGCGCCGCCAGGTTGACTTTAGAATTCGGAATCATGCAACGAAACACCATTGGTCAAACACTCGCAGCATTGCCGCAACGAGGCAAACTCGCCATGATGATTGGTGGCGATGCAGTATTTTTGCCACTTTGTCTGCTTGCATCACTGGCGCTTCGACTAGGCTCGTTGGAGGCGGCGCTGTCAACGGCGCCGCAGATCCAGGTCATTCTGGGCCTGTTGACCCTGCCGGTGCTGGGCTACGCCGGCCTGTACCGCACCGTCGTGCGCTATATCGATATCCGGGTCATCGTGCGCTCCTGCCTCGCACTGGCGGCGGTGGTGCTGATCATGTACACGCTGGCCTTGGCTTTCAACATCAGCATCATTCCACGCGCCACATTGCTGATTTATTGGTTTGTCGCTTTCACCTACGTCATCACCTCGCGCTTCATCGCACGTGGGCTGTTGCGCCAGGGCCTGCGCCGTGCTGGCCGGCCGCGTTTGCGCACCGCCATCTACGGCGCCGGCGACGCAGGCGCCCAGCTTGCGCAGACCATGCAGTTCAGCCTGGAGTACAAGGCTGTGTGCTTTCTGGACGACAGGGCCGACCTGCACCGCAAGACGGTGGCCGGCTTGAAGGTCTACCCGCCCGAGGCGCTGAAGGACGCGCTCTACCAGCACGATGTCGACCAGATCGTGGTGGCCATCCCATCGGCCACCGCAGCCCAAAAGCGCCATCTGATCGAAACCCTGGAGCCGGCCGGCCTGCCGGTGAAGATCCTGCCCGGCCTGGTTGAGCTGGTGAACGGCAATGCCAGTGTGTCCGACATCCGCGACTTGGACGTGGCCGACCTGCTGGGGCGTGATCCGGTGATGCCCCAGCCCAACCTGTTTGCGCGCAACATCGCCGGCAAGGTGGTGCTGGTGACCGGTGCCGGCGGCTCGATCGGCAGCGAGTTGTGCCGCCAGATCATCAGCCAGCGTCCGCGCCGGCTGGTGCTGCTGGACCATTCCGAGTTTGGCCTGTACGACGTTGATCAAGAGTTGCAGCAGCTTGCGCTGGGGGTTGAGTTGGTGCCCTGCCTGGGCTCGGTGCTGGACGAGGCCTTGCTGCGCCGTTTGATGCGCG
>JANOBL010000942.1:0-4881 GCA_031411635.1 Betaproteobacteria bacterium | reverse complement strand
GCGAACTGTTCGGCCACGAAGCGGGTGCTTTCACCGGTGCCAGCCGCACGCGAGTCGGCAAGTTCGAGTACGCGAACGGCGGCACGCTGTTTCTCGACGAGATCGAGAGCATGCCGATGGCCGTTCAGGTCAAGTTCCTGCGCGCGCTGCAAGAGCGCTGCATCGAGCGCGTCGGCTCGAACAAATCTATCCCGATTGACTGCCGCGTTGTCGCCGCGAGCAAGGACGATCTCAAGTCGCTGGCCGACCAGCACAAGTTCCGCGCCGACCTGTATTACCGCATCGGCGTGGCCTTCATCGAACTGCCGCCACTGCGCGAACGTCGTGAAGACATTCCCCTGCTGTTCGAACACTTCACGCTGCTGGCCGCAAGCCGCTACGAGCGAGCGGCACCGATGCTGAGTGGCGCCCAACTGGCTGATCTAATGGCCTACGCATGGCCCGGCAACGTGCGCGAACTGCGCAACGTGGCCGATCGGTTCGTGCTGGGCCTGCTGGGTGACCGCCTGACGCTGGCCCGGGGTACCGACGAACCGGCAGGGGGTCTGCCGAACGGATTGCCGCAGCAACTGGAGCACTACGAGCGCACGCTGATCGTCGAGGAACTGAGACGGAAGAAGGGCGATCAGGCGGCCACGGCTGCTGCACTCGGAATTGCCAGACAAACACTGCACGACAAGCTGCGACGACTCAACATCGCGGCCGGCGAGTTCAAGTTCTGAGTGCTGCGCGCCCGAGCGCAGACTATGGCGGCGAACCGCCGCCGCTGCAGCGCAAAGCTGAGGGCAGCCATGAAGGCGGCCTTCGAAGCCGCCGGCGTCTGTTCCTGATGCCGCCTTGTCGTGCCAGGCCTGTGGCTGCTTACGGCGCCAACTCGTCGGACGTGAACACGCGTGCGGAGTTCGTTTTGCCAATGCCCGCAGCACCCTCCTGCATCGACACTCGACCCACGGATCCTTGTGGTCCGGTTGGCCGCTGCGCAACCACGGGCGCCATGTCGGCGTTGAGGTAGACGCGCATGCTCATCTGGTCGCTTCTTCGGGCACCTTGCAGGCTGGACATGCGGTCGCCCACGGAACCCTGGGGTCCGGCGGGAAGCTGCGCGCAACCGACGATCCCGAAAACAACTGGGGCCAACAGTAGCAGCTTTGAACGAAATGCGAGTGCCTGACATTCTGGACACCTGGAAGAGGGGTGGAGCAGCGGCGCGGGATTGTCTGAAAAGGGCGTCACTGAGCCGCGGTGCTGCAACGCCTGCAAGTGCTGATCGGCAAGGCCTGCCAATCGGCCAACGTGCAGCGGGCTTTTGCCCTGGGCGGTACGACGGTGTTTGTCACCGCGCCGGGCGAGTTGCAGCGCTTCCAGGCTGATGAAGCGGCCAAGTGGGGGGCGATCATTCGGGCGGCGGGGATGTTGCCGGAGTAGGCGAGGCAAGCGGGCCTCTTGACCGCGGTGACGGTTATCGAGAGGGCAATTCAGGGCGGCAACACATCCTTTGCCGCCAGTCGTCATCCGTCGGCGAACTTATGCTGTCGGCCAGGAATGGGTGGTCGATAGGGCGGCGCGAATTGCAGCTTCAGACTGGCTGCGGCCGGTCAGATTTAGCGGTGGAACGACAGCCATTGCCAAGACCTGCCATTCGTCGTCTCTGGAGGCGTCCGTCCGCTGTACCTCCGAACCGGCCCTTCGTCGGCAATCGATCCGATGAATGTCACCTGCCGCCAAGTCGAAGGCTGGCCAGCGGCTGCTTCCTCAGGCCGCCAATGGGGACTCCCGACCCGCTCCTCCCATCCACAGCAGGCGGCTTCAGCCCGCGTTGGTCTGAGTCAGCGCCTGGCGGATCAGCGCCGCTTCGGCTGCCCGGCGCCTTCCAATCACCGCCTTGATCTGCGCGGGCAATTGTGGCGACACCGTTGCCGCCCCTTCGATCGCGTCGGCCAAGGCGGGCCAATCGCCGCCGGCCAACAACTGGCCGATCACCTGCCAGGCGCGGTTGCCGAGGCCGATGTGCCAGGCCAGCGAGAACAAGGCCGAGTGCACGGCCGCAGGGGTCTGCGGCAGGTCGATGGCCGGGTAGCGACGCTGAAGCTCGCGCCAGCGCGGCGCGGCCACCTCGGGCACGAGGGGGTCGACGTCCGAAGCGTCGAGGTGGATGCGGCCGAGCACCGGGTTGGCTGCGAATGCAGCGAAGGCTTCTTCGTCGCGCTTGCCGGTCACCGCCAGCACGGCCTGGAGTTCGGCTGGCGTGAGCACGAACTCGTAGCGCGACCGGATCACCGCCGGATCGGCCGACGCGAGGTCGGTGGCCGGATCGATGAACACAGATCGGCCGCTCAGGCTCACCTTGCCGGCCACGCCTTCCCAGCGCATCAGGAACTCGAAATCGCCGCGGAAACCGATCTCGCGCGCCAAGGCGGCCAGGTGCGCGCGGGTGGCCTGGGCCAGTCTTTCGGCCAGTCCGGCGCGTTCCACCTCGAGCGCGGCGAGTTCGTCGGCCGGACCACCCGCCTTGTGTGCAGCCACTATCAGTCCATCCAGGCGGAACGCTATGCCCCGCAGCTCGGCGCGATGCGCGCGCAGCAGGTCGCGCTCCGCCCGGCCCAGTGCCTGCTCGAGCTGCCGGTTCTTCTCGATCAGGTCCTGTTGCTCCTGGTGTCTACGCACGCGACTCGAGTCCACAGCCTGCTGCTCTCGCGCGCTGAGGCGCCGCATGCCGGGGATGCCTTCGTCGAGGACATGCAGGTCGGCCGAGCTGAAGTCGACCTCCTCGGGGAAGCGCTCGATGTCGTGGGCCTTGCTGTCGAGCAGACGGCTCGCCCGCTGCGCCGGCAAGATCGAGCGCGCGTGCAGCACGCCCACGGCACGCGCCAACGTGTCGTGCGCGAGGCGGCAGCGTCGGCCGTCTTCCCTGACCAGCAGATAGTGGTCGACCAGGGCTTGCAGCAGTTTGTCGACAAGCCGCGCGTCGGCATAGGCGCCCGCCAGTTCTGCCTGCGGCAGGCTCAGGCAGGTGTCCACCTCCGAGACCAGGCGGTCGAGCAAGTCAAGTGCCAGGCCTGACTGCACGGCCTGCCGCAGATCCTCGTTGCCCGGCAGCGCGGCCAGCGTGCCGAGCCGCTCCTGCAGCAACTGCAGCAGGTCGGTGCTCTTGCAGGACTCATACAACTCCCGCGTGAAAAATCGGGGGCCAGAGAGCTGGCCGATGACGCGATCCCACATCTTGCGCAGCAGCACCTGCAGCAGCGGCGTCGCGCTGCCGGCCGGGCTGCGCTGCTGGAGGTCGCCGATGATCACTTCGACCAGGTCGGGCTCGAGTTCGATGCGGTACTCCGACTTCAGGTCGAGGTCGCGCGTGATGCCTTCGATCGCGTGGCGCATGCCAGCGGCGTCCAGTGCGGTCAAGCCGTAGTCGGTCGATGCGACGTTGGCCATGCGCAAGGCGGCCCTGATGTTGGTCTCGTACTCCTTGCGATAGGCCCACATCAGCCGGATCGGCCGGCTGCGGCCCTGGTTCAAGCGGGCCAGGCGCGCTGTGGCGGCCACCAGGTCGTCGAGTTCCTGCGGCGAATCCGGGTTCGGCGCGGTCAGGATCTCCTCGACCTGGTCGAGGATCACCAGCGCGTCGGCGTCGCCCTGGGCGGCGAGCTCCTGCACCGCAGCGTCCAGGCTCGCCGCCATCGGCACCAGCGTGTCTCGGCGCTGGTAGATCAGCCGCCAGCCCTTGCCTTCGAGGCGCGGGAACAAGCCGGCAAAGAGCAGCGACGATTTACCGGCCCCGGACTGACCATGCAGGCGAATGAAGTTCTGCCCCTTCTTGAACCTGTCGATGATCTCGGCGATCTCGCGGTGGCGGCCGAAGAAGATCGCCGCGTCCTCCCGCAGGAAGTAGGCCAGGCCCTTGAACGGGTGCTCGGGCCTGAGCAGGCGCAAGTCGTCGGGAAGCTGGTAGCCCGGGATGTCGTAGGGATTGGGCACCTGCTCGCGCCGGAAAGGCCTGATGGCCAGGCCCGGCACGTCAGCGCCGCGTTGCAGGTCCAGCATTTGATCCGTCAGGAACTGGTAGATCGAGGCGGCGTGGTTGAGGTAGTCATGCACGTCGAACTGCAGCGCCGGTTCGATCTGGAACGAAGCCAACTCGGCGATCGCCTCGGGCAGCCAGTCGCGTGGCGGCAGCTTGGCGCCGTTGACCAGCACCGGGTAGACGCGGACGCGATCGGGATTCAGGGTGTAGTTGTCGATGGTCGTCAGCACCTCACGGCGCACCCAGTCGCCGGGGTCGTCGAGCCGGCGCATGCCCGAAGGCAACTGACCGGTCAGCCAGGCCGGCCCGATCAGCACGAGCACGATCCGCGCGCCGCGCAGGCCGTTCTCCAGCGTATCGTCCCAGCGCGTCCCGCCTTCTATGCCGCGCCGGTCGAAGAATGCGATGCCCTCGCCCAGGAAGGTCGCCGCCAGCGCGTGCAGCCAATCGGCCTCGAGCGACAGGTCGGATCGCCGGTAGCTGATGAAAATTGGCGGGGTGGCAGCCGGCATGCCTGACCAGTGTAGGCCACCGCAGCCGCTGCGCCTGCCAGCCTTTCACGCCCGGCAGGCCGCCTACTGATTGACCCAGGTGTTGTCGAGAGTGCTTCTGGGTCAGCGGCGGATTGAACTTCTGTCTGAGAGGGTGTAGACGAAATGATTTACTTCGCCAGTCTGCTCGCGAGGATACGCGCTTCGGCCAACCAGACCCAGGCAATGGCGGCCCGGTTTGACCGGTCGTGGTGTGCTATGAGGCGGCGGGCTCGCTCGTTCCAGACATGAATACGCTCCACAACCCAGCGCTTGGGCTGCACCACAAAGCCCTTGGGGACGACCTCGGGCCACAAGGGTTGCTGGGGG
>JANOBL010000941.1:0-4865 GCA_031411635.1 Betaproteobacteria bacterium | reverse complement strand
CCTCGCAGGCTTCGCCTACCGCTTCAACCGACGCTTCGATTTGCGCGCTCTCGTCGCCCGACTGATCGTCGACGTCGCGCGGTGCGGGCCGGCCAAGGAGAAGGTCGTCAGAGCGCATGCTGAGGCACGTTACTAATCAGGAGGCAAAAAGCAAGACCTGACCCCGGTCACCGGTCACACCGCAAGACCTGACCCCGGTCACACCAGTTGCTCGAACCAGGCGAGGAACTGATCGCGCTTGATCGCCCTGGCGATCACTCGCCGTTCGGCGGTATCGACCGCGCTCGCTCAATCGGACCTATTGCGGCACGCGGCCAATGGCCCGCCATTTCGTTCTGGGCCTTTAGCCGCATTCCACAACGGTCCGGTTGGCTCAAACATTGGGCCAGACCAAACGCGCCTGTTGACTGCGTGTATCCGTTCGAATACAATCAAGCATGTTCACTATTCTTCAAACAGAAGAGTTCGTTGGCTGGCTTGATGATCTCAAGGACAAGAAGGCGCAGATTCGAATTGCCGCTCGCCTTCGGCAAGCGGAAGCTGGCAGTTTAGGTGACTGGCAGCCAAGTGAAGGCGAAGTGTCCGAAATGCGTGTTCACTACGGACCCGGCTATCGCCTGTACTTTGTTCGTCGCGGCCGTGTGATCGTGGTATTACTCAATGCCGGCGATAAGTCAACTCAGAAGCGAGATATTCGTCGCGCCGTGCGGCTTGCCTCTGAACTTGGAGATGATCTATGACCAAGGTCCATGCCCCTATGAAACTTATTGAGTTCGATGCTGCACGATACCTGAACGACGATGAAGCCATCGCAGAGTACATGACGGCTGTTCTTGAAACAAACGACTCCGATCTTCTTCTCTTGGCCCTTGGTGATGTGGCTCGCGCCAAAGGCATGGCACAAGTTGCAAAGGATGCAGGTCTCGGTCGAGAGAGTCTTTACAAGGCGCTTGCTCCCGGTGCGAAACCTCGTTTCGAGACCGTCATGAAGGTTGCGCGCGCACTCGGGGTCAAGTTCACCGCCCAACCCGTGTAGGTCAGCGCTGCGAGTGCGGCTCAAGCCAAGCCGGCCGCCCGCTGCACCGCGCCGGCATCCACCCCCAGCTTGGCGGCAGCGGCCAATATCTCTTGCCAGGTGGTGGCATCCACCGGCACGCCCTGGGCGCTGCGGCGCGCGCGTGAGGCCCGCTCGGGCTCACCCGCCACCTGCACCGCGTCAAAGCCGTCACGCGGTGGCGAGGCCTTGGCCCAATCCACAAAAGCCAGCGCCTCGGCCTCGAAGGTGCTGCGCTCGGTCAGTGCGGTCGGGTCCAGCAGCACGCTGAACATGCCGTTCAGCACCCGCTTCTGGCTGGTGTCGTGGTCGCGCTGCGTCGCACCGGCGGCCAGCGCGCCCCCCAGCAGCTCGCACATCAGCGCCAGGCCAAAACCCTTGTGGCCGCCAAAGGTCAGCAGTGCGCCAAACGGCGGCACCACGCTGTAACGCGGCTGCTGGGTGGGCCGGCCCTGGTCGTCGATCAGGCAATCGGGCGCCACCAGCTCGCCCTTGTTCATCGCCACCCGGGTTTTGCCCTGGGCGATCATGCTGGTGGCAAAGTCCAGAATCACCGGATCACGCCCGGTCAGCGGCACGCCGGCGCAAAACGGGTTGGTGCCAAAGCGGGCATCGCTGCCGCCCTGCGGTGCGACGATGGCGCGCGAGATCACGTTGACAAAATGCAGCGACACCAGCCCGGCGGCGGCCGCCTGTTCGGCCCAGGCGCCGATGCGGCCCAGGTGATGGGCATTGCCCAAGGCCACGATGCAGCTTCCATGGGTTTGTGCCCGGCTGATGCCCAGCGCCATTGCCTCATGGCCGATCACCTGGCCAAAGCCGGCGTTGCCATCCAGCCGCAGCAGTGCACCGCCATCCAGCAAGGTGGTGACATGGGCGTTGGGGCGCAAGCCGCCTTCCAGAAACGCATCGGCATAACGCGGCAGCATGCCTATGCCGTGTGAATCGTGGCCAGTCAGGTTGGCATCGATCAGGTTGCCGGCCACCGCAGCGGCTTCGTCGGCGCTGCTGCCAAAGCCTTGCATCACCAGGTGCATGGCGGTGCGCAATGCGGGCAGGGCGATCAGGTGCATGTCGGTCATCAGAAAACCTCCGCGCTGCGCGCTACGGTGTGTGGGCCTTTCGGGCGGCCGGGCAGGCCCATGGCCGGGCCTGGGTGGGTGGGCTTGGGCGGGGCTGCTGATGCTAGTCTGAAAGCGCAGCGCCTGTCGGCTAGCATCGCCACCGCAGCCGCTTGCCCACCCTCTGGAGCCCGCCGATGATCCGCCGCCGAACTGCGCTGAACCTGAGCCTGGCTGTGCCGCTGACCACCGGCTTTAGCGCCTGGGCGGCCCAGGCTGCATCAAAAAAAGACACGCTGGTGCTGGCGATGACCTTGGAGCCACCCGGCCTGGACCCCACCGCCGGTGCGGCTGCGGCCATTGGCGAGGTGGTGCTGTACAACGTGCTGGAGACGCTGACCAAGATCCGCGCCGATTCCACGATCGCCCCGCTGCTGGCGCAAAGCTGGACCGTGACGCCGGACAACAAGACCTGGGCCTTCCACCTGCGGCCTGGCGTGAAGTTTCACAACGGCGAGCCGTTCGACGCCGCCACGGTGAAGTTTGCCTACGAGCGCGCGGCCGCCGCCGACAGCCTGAACAAGGACAAGGCGGTGTTTGCCAACATCGTCAACATCACGGCCACCGATGATTTGACGGTGGTGATCACGCTGAAAAACACCAATCCCGATTTTCTGTTCCAGATCGGCCAGGCCACCGCGGTGATCACCGAGCCCAAGAGCGTGGCCGGCAACGCCAGCCAGCCGGTGGGCACCGGGCCGTTCAAGCTGGAGAGCTGGGCCAAGGGCAGTGCGCTGGTGCTGGCGCGCTGGGACGCTTACCGCGATGCCAAAACCGTTGCGCTGCGCCGGGTGACGGTGCGCTTCATCAGCGACGGGGCGGCGCAGATTACCGCGCTGCTGGCCGGTGATGTGGACCTTTTCCCGCGCGTCTCGGCCGCCCGTTCGCTGGCGCAGTTTCGGGCCGACAAGCGGTTTCAGGTGCTGGTGGGCGGCTCGCGTGCCAAGACCATCGTCGCAATCAACAACAAGAAAAAGCCATTGGACGATGTGCGGGTGCGGCGCGCGATTGGGATGGCGATCGACCGCAAGCAGGTGGTGGAGGGCGTGGCGGATGGGTTTGGCACGCCGATCGGCAGTTTTTACGTGCCCGGTGCACCGGGTTATGTGGACCTGACGGCGGTGAATGCCTACAACCCCGACAAGGCGCGTGCGCTGCTGAAGGAGGCCGGCGTCAACACCCCGCTGGAACTGAGCCTGAAGCTGCCCCCCACGCCGTATGCGCGCCAGGGCGGCGAGGTGATTGCCGCGATGCTGGCCAAGGTGGGCATCGTGGCCAAGCAGGAGAGCGTGGAATGGGCGCAGTGGTTGTCGGGCGTGTACGGCCAGAAAGCCTACGACCTGACGATCATCAGCCATGTGGAGCCGCTGGACTTTGGCAACTTTGCCCGGCCCGGTTATTACTGGAACTACGACAGCCCCAGGTTCAACGAGCTGTGGGCCCGCATCAACAGCACGGCCGACACGGCCCAGCGCCTGAAGCTGATGGGCGACGCGCAGCGCCTGGTGGCCGACGATGCGGTGGCGGCTTACCTGTACCAGCCCACCTGGATCACCGTGGCGCATGCGCGGCTGAAGGGCGTGTGGCGCGACATGCCGATCTTTGCCAATGACTTGGCGGCGTTGAGCTGGGGCTGAGCAGGGGCTTGCAGCGTGATCGAAGCATCCGACCCGTTTGGCAATGCGATCCGGGTTCAGCATGCATCCAGCGTCGCGGCGGTGGCCGGGTTTGTCGAAGGTTTTCTCGGCTACCAGCCCTGCATCCTGGCGGTGCTGGATGCGGCCGAGCACGATGACAGCCTGATCGTGCAGGCCTGCGCTGCGGCGCTGTACCTGTTCAGCGAATCCCCCAGCGGCCCACCACGCGCGCTGGCCCAGCTTGACCGTGCCGCCCGTGTCAACCTGCCCAGCACCGAACGTGAGCGGCTTTTTGCCAGCGCCGTGCGGCATTGGGCGCACAGCCAGATGCACGAGGCGCTGGCGCTGCACCAGACGCTGGCACGCCAGCACCCACGCGATCTGGCGGCCATCAAGCTGGGCCAGGTGCATGCCTTCAACCTGGGTGATTCACCGACGATGCTGCGCCTCGCCCTGCACGCGCTGCCGGCCGCGGGCGATATCGCCTGGCTGCACGGCCTGCTGGCGTTTGGCTACGAGCAAATCCACTGGCTGGACGAGGCCGAGCGCAGCGCCCGGCATGCGCTGGCGCTGCGCCCGGCCGAGCCCTGGGCCCAGCATGCCCTGGCACATGTGATGCTGACCGACGGCAGGCTGGCCGAGGGCGCGGCCTTCATGCAGCAGGCCAGTGGGCAGTGGTTAGGGCTGACCTCGTTCATGCGCTGCCACAACTGGTGGCACCTGGCCTTGTTCCAGATCGAACTGGGTGACGAGGCTGCGGCACTGCGGCTGTACGACCAGCAGGTGTGGGGGGTGGACAAGAGCTACTCGCAAGACCAGATCGGCGCGGTGTCGCTGCTGGCGCGGCTGGAACTGGCCGGGCTGGGCGTGGGTGATCGCTGGCAGGAGCTGGCCAGCCATTTATTGAGCAGAGTGAGCGACCAGGTGCAGCCGTTTCTCGATCTGCAATACCTGTACGGCCTGGCGCGTGCCGGCCGGCCGCAGGCCGATCTGCTGCTGGCCAACATCGAGGCCTTTGCACCGTCAGCCCCGGCTGCCGCGCGCAGCGCCTGG
>JANOBL010000940.1:0-8903 GCA_031411635.1 Betaproteobacteria bacterium | reverse complement strand
TCGACGGCCTGGGCCTGCCCGGCAAGCTCGCCGACTGCCAGGAGAAGGACCCGGCGCAGTGCGAGATCTACATCGTCGAGGGCGACAGCGCCGGCGGCAGCGCCAAGCAGGGCCGCGACCGCAAGTTCCAGGCGATCCTGCCGCTGCGCGGCAAGATTCTGAACGTGGAGAAAGCACGCTACGAAAAGCTGTTGTCCAGCGACAGCATCGTGACCCTGATCACCGCGCTGGGCACCAGCATCGGCAGCGAAGAATTCAACATCGACAAGCTGCGCTACCACCGCATCATCATCATGACCGATGCCGATGTGGACGGCGCGCACATCCGCACCTTGCTGCTGACGTTTTTCTACCGCCAGATGCCGGTGCTGGTGGAGCGTGGCCATATCTACATCGCCCAGCCGCCGCTGTACAAGGTGAAGGTGGGCAAGCATGAGCAGTACCTGAAAGATGGGCTGGAGCTGGACAGTTTTTTGCTGAAGGTAGCGTTGGATGGTGCATCGGTGTGGCCCGATGGGCACGAGGGCCAACGCCCGGTGCTGAACGGTGAAACGCTGCAAGACCTGGCCGGCAAGTACGTGTTGGCCAGCCATGTGACCGAGCGGCTGGGCAACTGGATGGACCTGGACGCGCTGCGTGCGATCACCAACGGTCTGACCCTGGACCTGGACTCAGCCGCCAGTGCCGAGGCCAGCGCTGTGGCGCTGCAAGACGGCCTGCACGATGCCACGGTGGAAGCGCAGTTTGATGCCCGCACCGACAAACATTTGCTGCGCATCAGCCGCCGGCTGCACGGCAACATCAAGAGCAGCGTGATCACGCAGGACTTTGTGCACGGCGCCGATTACGCGGCCTTGAAAGCGGCCGGCCAGACCTTCAAAGGTCTGCTGGGCACCGACGCCGTGGTGCGGCGCGGTGAAGGTGAGCGCGCCAAGGAGCACAAGGTGGTGGACTTCCGCGCCGCGATGGCCTGGTTGATCACCCAGGCCGAAAACGCCGTGGGCCGGCAGCGCTACAAAGGCCTGGGCGAGATGAACCCGATGCAGCTCTGGGAGACCACGATGGACCCGACCGTGCGCCGGCTGCTGAAGGTGCAGATCGACGATGCGATCGAGGCCGACCGGGTGTTCACGATGCTGATGGGCGATGAGGTGGAGCCGCGGCGCAATTTCATCGAGAGCAATGCGTTGCGGGCGGCGAATATCGATGTGTGAGCCGTCCATCAGTCACCCCGGCGCCCCGGTGGCCCGCTGGCTTACCGATGCCCAGCCGCTTTGAACAACAACACCCCCGGCAGCGCATCGAAATGGACATCGCAAGTGAGCAGCTCAGCATTCAGTAGCGATCACTGCGGTCGCGCCAGCCGGTGTTGCTGGCACCTTTGGCCAAGCCGGCCAAGGCGTCAAGCTCGGGCACCGGCATCACCAGCACTCCCTTGCCCTTGGGGATGAAGACAAACGCCTGACCGGCTTTCCATTGCTGTACTTCACGAACGGCCTTGGGAATCGAGATCTGGAACTTGCTGGACAGTGTGGCGGTGGACGACACTTTTCACCTGCCTGAACGATCAGGTTTTGGCAAGAATATGCCCGGTTTTGATCCCTTGGTTCGGATCGATGGCTGGACTTGCACAGCAACTTGCAGCCGGCTGCTGCGCCAGTAGCAGCGCCTGCGCCAAAGCCGCGGTTTCGGCATCGGGCTGGCCGTCATGCCGCTGCGGCCGCAGCTTCATCTGAAACGCCGCAATCACGCGCCGCGTGGCGGCATCCAGCACACCGTGGCTGGGCACGCTGTAGCCGATCTGCGCCAGCGTTTGCTGCCACCAGGCCACCGCCGGCAGATGGGCTTGGTAAACCGGCCGCAGCAAAGCCATCTGCGCCGCATCCGGCCAGTGGATCAGCCCGGCCTCGGCCAGCCTTTGCCACGGAAACGCCGGGCCTGGGTCCAGCTTGCGCTGCGGTGCGATGTCGCTGTGGCCAACGATGCGGTCGCGCCGGATGCCATGGCGCGCGACGATGCGCTGCAGCAGCGTGATCAGCACATCGATCTGCGCGGTGGGATAGGGCGCAAAGCGGCGCTGGCCGTCGGTGCCTGTCACCTCACCGGGGTTGACGATCTCGATACCGATCGAGCTGGCATTGAGCTGGGTATGGCCCTGCCAGCTACTGTCGCCGGCATGCCAGGCGCGCTGGTCTTCGTCCACCAGGCGGTACACCAGCGGCGGCGTCTGGTCGCTGACCAGGTAATGCGCGCTGACCTGCTGCTGCGTCAGGATGTGCATTGAGTCGGCCAGCGTCTCGCCGGTGAAGTGCAGCACAACAAACTGCACCCGGCTGTCTTGGCCCAACGCACGGTGCTGGGTGTTGATCATCGGCGCGGCACAACCACCCAGCAGCCACCCACCGCCGCTGCCCAGCGTGGCCAGACAGCGGCGGCGGCTGATGCAGCATCCGGCAGCGGCGAGGCTGGGCATGGCCGGCTGGGGCTGGGCCGGCCGGCGGGGCATGTCGTGTGGCGTGTCGTGCGGCATGCGCCACATCATCGCCGCACCAGGGCTGGTGCCGGGCGGCAAGACAGGGTGCTTCTCGGCGCTTGGTGCGGTGACCGGCTCCCTAAAATCGTTGCGGATGGACCTTGGCCGATCAACCGCGCGTCTTGCCCGCACCGGCCTGTGGTGTGTGGCCGGCGCCTGCCTGCTGGCCAGTGGCCTGACTTGGGGCCGGCCCGAGCCAGCCACCGGGCGCGGCGCCAAGCCGGGCTTGCCCCGGGTGGCCAAGCTGGGGACCAACCACCCCAGCCAGCGCTTCAGCCAGCCCCGCAGCCAGCCCGACAGCCCGCTGCCCGCCGCCTTGGCCGACGCGCTGCAGCAAGCCCAGGTGCCACCCGAGGCGTTGGCAGCGCTGGTGCTGCCGGTGGGCCGCAGCGGTGCCATCTGGCAGCGCCAGCCCGACCTGGCGATGCAGCCGGCCTCGACGATGAAACTGGTGACCAGCATCGTGGCGCTGGACCGGCTGGGCCCCAACCACCGGGGCTTTACCGAGTTGCTGACGCAGGCGCCGCAGCAGAACGATGTGTTGGCCGGGGATCTGGTGCTGCGCGGCGGCGCCGACCCCGAGCTGGGCCTGATGCAGCTTTGGGCGCTGCTGAGTGAGCTGCGCTGGATGGGCATCCGCGAGATCGCCGGCGACATCGTGCTGGACCGCACGCTGTTCCGCCCGGCGCGGGCTGATGCCAGCGTGGTCACCGGCCCGTTCGACGAGCGGCCCGAGTTTGCCTACAACGCCACCCCCGATGCACTGCAGCTCAACAACAACCTGCTGGGGCTGGAGTTGGCCAGCGAGGGTGCGGGCCGACAAGCCGGCGTGGTAGCCCGCCTGCTGCCACCGTTGCCGGGCCTGGAGATCGATGCCAGCGAATTGCGCTTGACCGACCGTGCATGCCGCGATTGGGGCGACGATTGGCAAAGCCCGCCGCTGCAGGCCGAGCCCGAGCCGGGCCGGTTGCGCATCACGCTGCGCGGTGGTTTCCCCAAAAGCTGTGTGAAGCGCACCGCACTGGCGCTGATCAACCGTGATGCCCTGGCCGAGCGCCATCTGCGCTGGGTTTGGGAGGGCCTGGGCGGCCAATGGCGTGGCCAGTTGCGCGAGGCTGCCATGCCGCTGATCGCACCGGTGCCGGCCGCCGCCGTGGCCACCGCGCTGGTGCCACCCGGCGCGGCCAAAGGTGGCGCCTGGGTGGCACCCGGTGTGGCCTGGGGTGGCACCGCCGGCTTCACGCCGCCGGGCGTGCGGGTGCTGGCGCGCCGGCTGGCCCGGCCCTGGGGCGAAGTACTGCGCATGATGAACAAACAATCCGACAACCCCAGCACCCGGCTGTTGTTCTTGTCGCTCGGCCTGGCCGGGATGGCCGATGAGCCCACCGCGCCCACCGCCGATCTGGCGGCGCGGGTGGTGCGCGATTGGCTGGTGGCGCAGCGCATCAACCCCACCGGGCTGGTGCTGGACAACGGCTCGGGCCTGTCGCGCAGCGAGCGCATCACGCCGCGCCAGTTGGCCTTGATGCTGAAGGCCGCGCAGGCTGGGCGTTGGGGGCCCGAGCTGATGATGAGCCTGCCGCTGGCCGGTGTCGACGGCACGCTGCGTAACCGCCTGAAAACCGGCCCCGCCGCCGGGCGTGCACGGCTCAAGAGCGGCACGCTGAAAAACGTGGTGTCCTTGGCCGGTTATGTGCCCGACGATCAAGGCCGGCTGTGGGCGGTGGCCGCGATGATCAACCACGAACAGGCGATTGCGGCGCGCCCGGCGCTGGATGCGCTGATCGATTGGGTGGCCGGCGGCGGCATGGGGCAGCGCTGAAGAGCCCTTTGCCAACGCGGTGCCGCCCCTTGCGCGCGGATTTGGTTTAACGTTAAACTAAAATCATCGCAACAACCCTCAAGGGGCTGGACATGGAACGACGCAACTTCATTCGCCTGGCCGGTGGCGGCGTGGTGCTGGCCGCCGCGGCTGCGGCGGGGTTGATCGCCAGCCGCTCGCTGGCCCAGGTGCCGGCCAGCGCCGTGGCGGCATGGCAGGCGCCGCCGCCCGATGCGGAGCTGCGGCATTGGCTGCTGTCGTACGCGCTGCTGGCGCCCAATCCGCACAACATGCAGCCCTGGTTGGCCGATTTGCAAACGCCGGGCCAGATCGTGTTGCGGCTGGACCGGCAGCGCTTGCTACCCGCCACCGATCCGCTGGGCCGCCAGATCCTGATGGGTGCCGGTGCGTTTCTGGAGCTGCTGGCCATGGCCGCTGCCGAGCGAGGCCAGCGCGCTGAATGCACGCTGTTTCCCGATGGCCCGCCGGCTGCAACGCTGGATGCGCTGCCGAACCAGCCGTTCGCCCGGGTGCGCCTGGTGGCCGATGCCGGCGTGACGCGTGATCCGCTGTTTGCCCAGGCGCTGCTGCGACGCACCGACCGCCGCGCCTACGATCCGGCGCGCCCGTTGGCCGCTGCCGACGTGCAGCGGCTGCAAGCGGCGGTGGGTGCACTGCCGCTGCGCTTTGGCCTGGTGGGTTCCGACCAAGTCAACCCGGCCGACCGCAGCCGCCTGGAGACGATCCGCCAGATCACCCGCGAGGCCTGGCGCCTGGAGCTGAGCACCGAGCCCACGATGATGGAATCGATGCGTGTGCTGCGCATCGGCAGTGCCGAGATCGACCAGCACCGCGATGGCATCACGGTCACCAGCCCGCTGCTGTTGGCACTGGCCAAAACCGGCTTGCTGGACCGCAGCCAATTTCCGGCTGCCGATTCCAGCGCCATCGTCGGGCAGATCCGGGAGTTCGATGCAATCACCGCATCCACCGCAGCCTACCTGTGGTTGGTGACCGAGGGCAACCGGCGCGAGCAGCAAATCGACGCCGGCCGGGCCTATCTGCGTCTGAACCTGGCCGGCACGGCGGCCGGGCTGGCCATGCATCCCAACGAGCAGGCGCTGCAGGAGTACCCGGCGGTGGCCGCGCCTTACCGCGCCATCCATGCGCTGCTGGACGCCCCCGCCCCGCAATACACGGTGCAGATGCTGGCGCGTGTGGGCTACCTGCCGGCCGGCACCGCAGCGCTGCAGCCGGCACCGCGCCGGGGCCTGGCACGCCAGCTTGCGGTGTGAGCACAATGCAGGCTGGGTGTCCTGCCGTGGCGCCTGTGATGCCAGCCACGCCCTGCCCATGCCCATGCCCATGCCCAACCCCGAACCGATTGACGATCCACTCGCGTTCCAGGTGCTCAACGAGGTGGGCATCATCAACCAGCTTGCGCAAAAGCGCGGTGAGCAGTTGCTGGGCCCCACGCTGAACCTGCCGCAGTTTGTGGTGCTCAACCATTTGACGCTGCGCGGCGGTGGTCAATCGCTGGTGAAGATGGCCAATGCGATCCAGGTGACCAAGGGCGCGATGACCAACACCGTGTCGCGCCTGCAGGCCAAGGGCTGGCTGGATGTGCAACCCGACCCGGCCGATGGGCGCGGCAAATGCGTCAGTCTGACAGCCACCGGCCACCAGGCACGCCGGGAGGCGGTGCAGCGGCTGGGTATAGGGCTGGCCCAGATCAGCCAGGCGGTGCCGCTGACCGACTTGGCCGCCGCGCTGCCGGTGCTGCGCCGGCTGCGGGTCTGGCTGGACGCCAACCGCTGAACAAGCGCTGATTGCCCGCCCCGTGCGCCTGGACCGATTTGACCTGAACCTGCTGGTGGTGCTGGATGCGCTGCTGGAGACACGCAACGTCACCCGCGCCAGCGAGCGGCTGCACATCGGCCAATCGGCTGCCAGCGCGGCACTGGCGCGGCTGCGGCAACACTTTGGCGATGAGCTGCTGGCGCCAGTGGGCCGGCAGCTTGTGCTGACGCCGCTGGCGCAAAGCCTGGTGGAGCCGGTGCGCCAGGCGCTGCTGGGCGCACGCTCGGCAATCGCACGACGGCCAGTTTTTGATCCCACCGTTGCACAGCGGCGCTTCAGTGTTTGTGCCTCGGATTACGTCATCACCGTGCTGCTGGCCGATGCGGTGCGCCGCATTGCCGAGTTGGCGCCGGGCGTGGCGCTGGACCTGCGCAGCCCACCACGCGAGGTGGCCGAGGTGATGGCGCGTGGCACGCTGGATTTGTTGGTGATGCCGGGCCAGTATGTCGAGAGCCTGGGCCACCCACACGCGCCGCTGTTCACCGACACCCAGGTGTGCATGGTCTGGGCCGGCAACAGCCAGGTGCAGGCCACGCTGACGTTTGCGCAGTACATGGCGCTGGGCCATGTGGCGGTGCGTCTGGGCAACGAGCGCAGCGTGGCCTTTGAAGAATGGTTTCTGCCGCGCCACGGCGCGGCGCGGCGCATCGAATCCAGCGTCGACCACTTCGGCAGCCTGCCGCTGCTGGTGATCGGCACCCAGCGTGTGGCCACCTTGCACCGCCGGCTGGCCGAGCACTTTGTGCGCTGTTTGCCGCTGCGCCTGGTGGAGGCGCCGTTTGACATGCCCGGGCTGACCGAGCACATGGCTTGGCCACGCCATTTGCAGCACGACCCAGCGCATGCCTGGCTGCGTGAGCAGTTGCTGGCCTGCGCTGGGGGTTTGGTGTGAGCGGGCCGGCCCGGGTAGGCGGCTGAGGCTGGCTGCGGCTCAGAGGCCGATGTCGTCCGCGCTGGCGGCCCGCTTGCGGCCGGTCAGCATCGCGCCCAGCAGGTTTTCGCGCTGCAACAGCGAGGTGACCAGCACACCGCCCAGGTGCAGCGGCACCAGCGCTGCAAACGACCAACCGGCCACCTGGTGCAGCGCGTACAGCAGCGGATCACCCCAGAAGCGGTCGGTGGCATACAGCGCGCCGCTGGCGCCGGCCAGCATGGCGCATGCCAGCAGTGCGACGATCATCCAGCCGCCCAGCGGGTTGTGGCCCAGGTGGCGCGGTTCGCGCCGCGCCAGCAGCGCCCGGGCATAGGCCCAGGTGGCGCGTGGGCCGCGCACAAAGCCGGCAAAGCGCAGGTGCGGCGCAGGGGCCAGCCAGCCGGCGCCGCTGCGCGCGCTGGCCAGCAGCAGCGCGGCATAGCCCAACCGCTCGTGCCAGGGCCCGCCCTCGTGCAGCCACAGGCAAGTCAGCACACTGCCGGCCAGTGCCCAGTGGGCGATGCGCACCGCCGGGCTCCAGACCGGCAGCAGCGCTGCTTTTGACGTTTGCAACGGCGGCCGCAAGAACGGCTCAGCGCGCCTTGGTGGGCACCGGCGCCAAGGTCACTGGGTGAAAGTAGGCTTCCACCCGCTGGCCCTTGTCGTCCAGGCCATACACCTCGAAGCAGCCGCCGTCTTCCTTGACGCGGCGCACCGTCCAGCCTTTGTCTTTCAGCATCTGCTCCAGTTTGGCCTGCGGTTGCCAGCCCTCCTTGGGGCCGGAGTCACAGGTGGCCAGGCCGGTGGCGCTGGCGCTGGCAGCGGCCAGCAGCAGCGAGCTGGTGAGGATCAGGGGCAGATGTCGCATGGAAAATCCGTTGCAGAAAAAGGGACGTGCCGCAGCATTGCTGGTGCATTGCCGCTGCTCAGGCGGGCTGCGCAAAATCAATCAACACCTTCATTGCGCGTTTGCGGTCGCTGGCCAGCTCAAAGGCTTGCCGCGCCTCGGTCATCGGAAAGGCCCGGGTGATCAGCGGCGCCAAATCCACCCGGCGCTCGTTGATCAGCCGCACCGCCAGCGCAAACTCGGCATGGAAGCGGAACGAGCCGGTGATCGTCAGCTCCTTGGACACCACCATGTTCTGCGGCATGCTTACGTCCCCGCCCAGGCCCAACTGCACCACCACGCCGCGGGGCCGCATCACGGCCAGCCCGTCGCGCAGCGCACGCTCGTTGCCGGAGCACTCCAGCATCACATCAAACGTGCCCTTGTTGGCCGAATAAGCGTCTACCCAGCCGCGCTCGGTGGCGGCGTTGATCGTGCGGTGCGCGCCCAGCGCACGGGCCACCACCAGCGGTTCATCCACCACATCGGTGACGACGATCTCGGCCGCGCCGTGCACCCGCGCCGCCGCCACCGCCAGGGCGCCGATCGGGCCGCAGCCCGACACCAGCACCCGCTTGCCCAGCAGCGGCCCGGCGCGCGAAACCCCATGCAGGCCCACTGAAAACGGCTCGGCCAGTGCGGCCTGGGCCAGTGGCACGCCATCGGCGATGGTGTGGCACTGGCTGGCATCGCACACCAGCGCATCGCGGAACGCGCCCTGCACATGCGGCACGCGCATTGCGCTGCCGTAAAACCGCATCTCCAGGCATTGGTTGGGCAGGCCTTCCAGGCAGTATTGGCAGGCGCCACAAGGCCGGCTGGGGTTGACAGCCACCCGGTCGCCCAGCTTGACCGTGGTCACATCGTCGGCCACCGCCGCCACGGTGCC
>JANOBL010000939.1:0-2643 GCA_031411635.1 Betaproteobacteria bacterium | reverse complement strand
CGGTGATAGCACTGTGTGTGCACGCCGCCATCCTGACCAGCACCGCCTGGTATCCCGCGTACTACAGCGGCAAGGCCAAGGTGGCGGCGGCGCTGGCGGCGCCGGCCAAGACATCGCTGAAAGTGGATGCGCCGGCGGCGGCGGCCGATACCTCGGTGATCACCACGGCGGCCACACCGGCGGCCACCGAACCCAAGCTGGTGCTGGCCACCGCGTCGCCGCCAGGCAAGCCGTAGCGGCGGCTGCGTTGATTGCTGGCCGACAGGGGCCGGGACCGTGAGGTTCCGGCCCCTGCTGGTTTTGTCGGCAGCCAGGCGCTGTTTGGCGTTTTATCGCGTCTCGTCACACCTCCTCAAAGTGTTGGATTTCGGGGCCATCTGCGCTGGCTACGATGCGCCCAATCGCTGATCCCCGGCGTTAGCAAACCGGGGCCAAGCGGTACCACCAGCTTGCCCGCGGTACCCGTTGGTCAAGCTCTGTTGGTGGGCTTCCCAACTGCCATGCGGGGTGATGACCATGGGCCTTCAAGTGTTTGCAAAGCGGCTGCTGCTGGTGCTGGCGTTGCTGTGCAGCCTGGGTGTTGCCGCGGCCGGTGACCCGGTGCCTGCCAATCCCGATGTCGCAGCCAGCGCAAGCAAATCTGCCGCCGGAGCTGCCGACACGGTGTTGTCCAAGCGTGTGCTGACTGACGGTGCCGCCACTGCATTGGTAGTGGTTTCGGCTGGTGTGCTGTTGATCGGCTGCGGCTGGGTGCTGTGGAGCATTGTCTTCAGTCGGGCCGATACCCGGGCGCGGCAGTGGCGCCTGTCGGATGCGCTGTCTGAAGAGGTCAGCTTTGTCGACGCCGCCGGCCACACCGTGTCGCTGCTGGTAGCCAGCTCTAGCCGGTTGATCGCGATGCTGGGTTTGATTGTGATCCTGTCGCTCTACATCGGCGTTGGCATGGTGGTGCTGTTTGCGTTTGCAACCGGAGGTGCGGTGCCCAGCATCGTTGACTCGGTTCTGAAGTTCCTGGTTGGCGGTGCGGGCTTGTTTGTGCCCTATCTGGCCAATCAGTTGCGTGCCGGTCTGGAAAAGAAGCCCGCTGTCGCAAGCGCCGCGTCCAGGGGTGTTGGGCCGGTGACGGTGCCAGAACTGCCCAAGGTGCCCAGCGGCCCCAAGGTGTAAACGATTGCCGGCATCGCGCTGCGGTCGGGCCGGATTTTGCAAACGCTCAAGGAGAAAAGCATGCCATTGCTGATTGATTCACGGATTGCATTCGGGCAAACGGTGCAGTTAAAAGGCCCCAGCGCCATGGTCACCGCCGAGGTTTTTGGTGGCCCGATCATCGCGCTGCAAGTGGCCGTGTTTGATAGGCTGGACAACATCATCGACGGCGTGGGCTTCGACGGTTTTGGCGAAACCCTGACGTCGGAGGGGGACGGCTCGGCGCGCTGGCTATTCCAGCCCCCGGCAGGGGCTTCGTACATCAAGTGGGGCATCATCGCCATCCGCAGTGCGGCCGGCCTGGGGCGCTACAGCGTCACGGCCAAGCTGCGTGACGACAACGGCGATAGCTTGGTTTCAGGCCGGTTCTCAGGAGAGATCCCAGATGGCCGCTTGAACGATGACGTGGTTTACGACGGCGTGATGGTCAGCACGGTCAAGGCCACCGTCTTGCCCAAGGGGCCAGCAACATGAACGCCAACCAGTTTGCCGCGTCGGCGCTGCTGGTGTTGGCGGTCCAGGTGGTGGCGCAGGCTGCCGGCAGCCAATCGGCCCAAGGCGAAGCCGCCGCTGCACCGCAGGCCTCGCTCACCGATGTCTTGAAGCAGCAGGCCGAGGCCGATTTGTCGGTTCCCGCCAGCCCGGCGTTTGCGCTGCTGGGGCTAACGCCCACCGGCATCCAGCGTCCTGGCACTGTGCGTGAATTGGCCACCGCCATCGCCAAGGGTTTTGACAAGGACGGCAAGCCCAAGACCGGCCTGGCGATTGACTTTGCGCCGCTGCCCCTGTTGGCCGAGCACCTGGTGGTTGGCGGCGACCGCTACAAGAACGACCCACTGAACCAGATGCTGACCCGCACCACCGTGTCGCTGGCCACGGCCGATGCCAACGGTGCTTCGCAACTGGCCTGGGGCATCCGTGTGGGGGTGTTTGATCAAGGCGACCCGGGGCTGTACGCCAACGAACTGGCGGCCTGCATCCGCAAGAGCAAGGTCTTTCCCGGCGCGCCGCCACCTGGGCCCAGCCTGGCCGCGCCGACTGCCGCCGCCGCAGCCGCCACGAACCAGGCCGTTGCAGCCTGTGACCAGGCCCCCAAGCTGGCGCTGTGGGCCAAGCCGGCGCTGTACCTGGGCTTTGGTCAATCCTGGTATTCGGCCTCGGGTGCGCTGAAAGACAACACGCCCGCCGTCAAAGCCTTGTGGGCCACTTACTCGGTGGGCCGCGAGCTGGCAACACTTCGCGGCCTGCTGCAGTTGCATGCCGAGCGCAAGACCGACGACCGCGTGGCCGACCCCAGCGATGCCACCAAGCTGCTGCGGCAAGACACCACCAGCATGGTGGCCAGGCTGCGCCTGGGTGCCGAGAAGTGGCATGGTTTTGTTGATGTGGGCCGCAACCGCGTCAACCTGGCCGCCACCACCGCCGCCAGCACCCGCT
>JANOBL010000938.1:0-1648 GCA_031411635.1 Betaproteobacteria bacterium | reverse complement strand
CCAGCCTGGTAGGCATACAGGCGCGACAGGCAATTGAACAAGGTGGTCTTGCCCGCGCCGTTGGGGCCGATCAGGCCGCAGACCTGGCCTTTGGCGACATCGAACGTCACGCCGTCGAGTGCCACGATGCCACCAAAGCGCACCGTCACGCCACGCACGCTCAACAAGGGGGGGCTGGGGGTGGACAGTGCGGGGCGGGGGGTGTCTGCCATCGGGTTGCGATACCGCTTTGCTTGGGTCGTTGCTGGCCCAGGAACAACCCCGCACCGCTCTGGGTTATAGAGGGTGGGTCTGGCAGCGGCAACGGGGGCTTGCCCTGACACCCACGGGATACCGCGGCGCCGGCCCATGCGACGATGGCACAAACCAGCAAGAGCCAACCGGAGCCACCCATGCCCGAGCCCGACGAACCGCTGCTGCTGCGCGCGCAGGATGCCAGCGGCGTGACCACGCTGACGCTGAACCGGCCGCAGGCTTTCAACGCGCTGTCCGGGCAGATGCTCGATGCCTTGCAAGACGAACTGGCGTCGGTAGCGGCCGACCCCGGCGCCAGGGTGCTGGTGATCGCCGCGTCGGGCCGGGCTTTTTGCGCCGGCCACGATTTGAAGCAGATGCGCGCCGAACCGTCGTTGGCCTATTACGAAGCGCTGTTTGCCCAGTGCGGCCGCATGATGCTGGCGATCCAGTCGCTGCCGGTGCCGGTGATCGCCCAGGTGCAAGGCCTGGCCACGGCGGCTGGATGTCAGTTGGTGGCGATGTGTGATCTGGCGGTGGCCGCAGCGGATGCGCGTTTTGCCGTCAGCGGCGTCAACCTGGGGCTGTTTTGCGCCACGCCCAGCGTGGCCTTGTCGCGCAACCTGGGCCGCAAGGCGGCGTTCGAGATGCTGGTGACCGGGGCTTTTATCTCGGCCGACGAGGCCCAGGCCAAGGGTTTGGTGAACCGGGTGGTGCCGGCCGATGCGCTGGCCGCCGAAGTTGAAGCGCTGGTAGCGGCCATCGTGGCCAAGCCGCAGGTGGCGCTGGCGATGGGCAAGGCCTTGTTTTATCGGCAGCTTGAAGTGGGCATCACCGAGGCCTACGCCGACGCCAGCCAGACCATGGCCGGCAACATGATGGACCCCTGCGCACTGGAGGGTGTGCAGGCCTTCATCGACAAGCGCCCACCGAATTGGGGTTAGGACTTTGATGAGACCTTCTGTCTCATCAATTGCCCCTTGTGCGCTGCGCGCGGAAGGGGCAACAGGCCTGCTGCGCAGCCCTGGTCTACGACTTTGATGAGACCTTCTGTCTCATCAATTGCCCCTTCTCCCTCTCCCAATCGCGCTTTTTCTCGGTATCGCGCTTGTCATGTTCGGCCTTGCCCTTGGCCAGCGCCAGGTCCACTTTCACCCGGCCGCCTTTGTAGTGCAGGTTCAACGGCACCAGCGTAAAACCACGCTGCTCCACCTTGCCCACCAGGCGGCGGATCTCCTGCTTGTGCATCAGCAGCTTCTTGGTGCGGTCGGCTTCCGGGTTGACATGGGTGGAGGCCGAGCGCAGTGCATTGATGCGGCAGCCGATCAGGAACAGCTCGCCGTTCTTGATCACCACATAACCATCGGTGAGCTGCACCTGGCCGGCGCGGATGGCCTTGATCTCCCAGCCGTCC
>JANOBL010000937.1:0-9394 GCA_031411635.1 Betaproteobacteria bacterium | reverse complement strand
CGGGTGGCGCCTATGTGCCGGCGATGAGCGACGAGACCATCATCGTCAAGAACCAGGGCACGATTTTTCTGGGCGGGCCACCGCTGGTCAAAGCCGCCACCGGCGAGGTGGTGACCGCCGAAGACCTGGGTGGTGGTGATGTGCATACCCGGCTGTCCGGCGTGGCCGATCACCTGGCCGAAAACGACTTGCATGCGCTGGCGCTGGCACGCGGCGCGGTGGCGCGGTTGAACCGCATCAAGCCGCAACCCTTGTTGTTGCAGCCGGCCAAACCGCCGCGCTATCCGGTGACCGAGTTGCACGGCGTGGTGCCGGTGGACACCCGAAAGCCGTATGACGTGCGCGAGATCATCGCCCGCGTCGTTGACGACAGCGTGTTCGACGAGTTCAAGGCGCGCTACGGCGCCACGCTGGTGTGCGGCTTTGCCCATATCGAGGGCTTGCCGGTGGCCATCATCGCCAACAACGGCATCCTGTTTGCCGAGAGCGCCAACAAGGGCGCGCACTTTATCGAGCTGTGCTGCCAGCGCAAGATTCCGCTGGTGTTTTTGCAGAACATCACCGGCTTCATGGTGGGCCGCAAGTACGAAAACGACGGCATCGCGCGCGCCGGCGCCAAGATGGTCACCGCCGTGGCCTGCGCCGCGGTGCCCAAGTTCACCGTGATCATCGGCGGCAGTTTTGGCGCCGGCAATTACGGCATGTGCGGCCGGGCGTACTCACCGCGCTTCTTGTGGATGTGGCCCAACGCACGCATCAGCGTGATGGGGGGCGACCAGGCCGCCAGCGTGCTGGCGACGGTGCGGCGCGACGGCATCGAGGGCCGGGGCGGTGCCTGGAGCGCCGACGAAGAAGCGGCCTTCAAGGCGCCGATCCGGGCGCAGTACGAGCTGCAAGGCCACCCCTACTTTGCCAGCGCCAGGCTGTGGGACGACGGCGTGATCGACCCGGCCGACACCCGGCGTGTGCTGGCGCTGGGCTTGAGCGCCAGCCTGAATGCACCGATCCCCGACACAAAGTTTGGCGTGTTCCGGATGTAGTGTGTAAGATGTGCTGATTATCAAACTTAGATACACATCATGCGCACCAACATCGACATCCCCGACGATTTGATGGACGCGGCGATGAAGGCCGGCCCGTTCAAGACCAAGAAAGACGCGGTGGAGGCGGGGCTGAGGCTGATTGCCCGGCAAGCCGCCTACCGCGAGATCCTGCGCTGGGAGGGCAAGCTGCAGTGGGACGGTGATGACGAGGCCGATCTGCCGCCGCCGCTGACCACCGGCAGCCCCGGGCCAGCGCCGGCCCTGACGGTGCAAGAGCCATTGCCCAAGCGCCGCCATGCTGGTCGTTGATTCCGGCGTCTGGATCGATTTTTTCAACGGTGCCGACTCCGCGGCGCGCGCCACGCTGCGCCGGCTGCTGGCGCAGGGTGATGCCGAGATCATCGTGCCCGATCTGGTGCTGTTTGAGGTGTTGCGCGGCTTCCGGCAAGAGCGGGCCTACCTGCAGGCCGAAACCCTGATGCTGAGCCTGACGGTTGAATCCACCGGTGGGCAAGTGTTGGCTCAGAAGGCAGCCCAGCACTACCGCAGCCTGCGCAGCGCCGGCATCACGGTGCGCAGCGCCATCGACGTGCTGGTGGCCGCGTTTTGCATCGACCGGGGCTACGCGTTGCTGCATGCCGACCGCGACTTTGATGCGTTTGAGAACACACGCGGCTTGCGCGCTTGGCGGCATTGATCATGGCTGCCGATCTGCAGATTCACCCGCTGTCCACGCCAGACTCGCTGGCCACCCCCACCACGGTGCCGCTGGCCCAGTCCGCGCCCAGCGCGCTGGATGCCGAGCACCATGCTGCCACGGTGCGCGCTTTCTGGGCCAGCGTGCAGGCCCGCGACTGGGCGTTGGCCCGCACGCTGCTGGCTGACAACGCCCAGCTTTACTGGCGTGCCAGCGGCGAGTGGCTGCTGGATGCCGATGCCATCATCCGGGTCAACGCCATCTACCCCGAAGGCTGGGCCTTGCACATCGTGCAGGTCACGGCCATGGCCGATGGCCGGGTGCATTCGATGATCGAGGTGCGACACGGTGAGCAGCTTTTTATCGGCAACACGCTGTGGCGTTTTGACGCTGGTTTGATCTCACAGGCCGACGAAACCTGGGCCACGGCGGAACAACCCCCCGCCTGGCGCACGGCCGAGGCGATTGGCGCTTATCGGCGTGAAACAAGGTCTTGAGGAGTGAACCGAATGGCAGCTCAAACTGGTTTTTGGGCGCAGCGCCTGGCTGGCTGGCTGCTGCTGGGCGCGCTGGCCGGCCTGATCGCTACGCCGCTGCGGGCCCAGGAGTTGGATACCGCGCTGGGCGAATCGGTGCAGATGATCCCCAGCAGCGGCTTCACCGAGCCCGAGTTGGAAGTCACGCTGTACCGCCCACCCGGCGATGGGCCGTTTCCGGTGCTGCTGATCAACCATGGCCGCGCGCCTGGCAATGCCAAGCTGCAGTCGCGCTACCGGCCGGCGCTGGTGGCGCGCGAGTTTGTGCGCCGTGGTTATGTGGTGGCGGTGCCGATGCGCCAGGGTTTCAGCAAATCCGCTGGCAACGAGATCAGCGGTGGCTGCAATGTGCACAGCAACGGTTTGCAGCAAGCGCGCTCGGTGCGGCGCACGCTGGACTGGCTGGCGCTGCAGCCCTGGGCCGATGTGTCGCGCAACGCAGTGTTTGGCCAGTCGCACGGCGGGCTCACCACCTTGGCCTACGGCACCGAGCCGCACCCGGGCACCAAGCTGCTGGTCAACTTTGCCGGTGGTTTGCGGCAAGAGGGCTGCACCGCCTGGGAGGGCAACCTGATGCGCGCCATTGGCGAGTACGGCGCCGCCACCAAGCTGCCGTCGCTCTGGTTTTATGGCGACAACGACAGCTACTTTCAGCCCTTCATCTGGCAGGGCGCGTTTGAGCGCTACACCCAGGCCGGCGGACGGGCCGAGCTGGTGGCGTTTGGCAGCTTTGGCAGCGATGCGCATTCGATGTTCGGCAGCCGGGCCGGCCTGCCGATCTGGTTGGCCAAGGTGACGGCGGCGATGGACGCCGCCGGCCTGCCCAGCAAGGTGGTGCTCACGCTGGCCGGGCCGGCCGACCTGCCCATCCCACCCACCAGTGGCTTTGCCAAGGTCGGCGAGATCGACAAAGTGCCGCTGCGCAACGACCGCGCCCGCGAGGGTTACCAGGCCTGGCTGGCGGCCGACGGCCCCAAGGCCTTTGCGATCCATCCCGGCAAGGGCAACTGGGGCTCGGCGACCAGCGGTGAGCGGCCGATTGCCCGCGCGCTGGCCAATTGCGAGCGCAACGCCAAAGAACCCTGCAAACTCTACGCGGTGGACGACACCGTGGTCTGGACTGCCGAATGAACACCCTGGACATCACCCGCAGTGGCGCCGTGGCCCGCGTCTACCTGAACCGCCCGGCGCTGCGCAACGCCTTCAACAGCGAGGTGATCGCCGAGTTGACGGCAACGTTCCGCGATCTGGCCACCGACAACAGCGTGCGCGCCATCGTGCTGGGTGGCCACGGCAAGGTGTTTTGCGCCGGCGCCGACCTGCACTGGATGCGGGCGATGGCCGATTACTCGTGGGAACAAAACCGCGCCGACGCCCAGGCGCTGGCCGACATGCTGTGGACGATTTACACCTGCCCGCAGCCGGTGATCGGGCGTTTGCTGGGCGACTGCTACGCCGGCGGTGTGGGCCTGGCGGCGGTGTGCGACGTGCTGGTGGCCGCCGAGGGCCTGCACTTTTGCCTCAGCGAGGCCAAGGTGGGCCTGCTGCCCGGCACCATCGCGCCGTATGTGATGCGCGCGCTGGGCGCGCAGGCATCGCGGCGCTACTTCATCACCGCCGAGCGCTTCAGTGCCGCCGAGGCGCAGCGCTTGGGTTTTGTGCATGTGCTCAGCGCCGCCGAGACCCTGGATGCCGACGTGCACGCGCTGCTGGCCACGCTGCTTGCCAACGGCCCACAAGCCGTCAAGGCCAGCAAACAATTGGTGCAAGACCTGGCCGGCCAGCCCATCACCGATGCCTTGCGTGCCGACACCGCACGCCGCATCGCCGACATCCGCGCCAGCGACGAGGGCAAGGAGGGTGTGGCCGCATTCCTGCAAAAGCGCGATCCGGCCTGGAAGGGATGAGTTGAGCATGCCGGACACTGCCAGCTTCGACACCGGCCATTTGCTGGCGATTGCCGCGGCGCTGGGCTGGGCCAGCGGGCTGCGGCTGTATGCGGTGGTGTTTTTCACCGGGCTGGCCGGTGCGCTGGGCTGGGTGGGCTTGCCGGCGGGTTTGCAAATGCTGCAAAACCCGCTGGTGCTGGGTGCGGCCGGGCTGATGCTGGCGCTGGAGTTTTTGGCCGACAAGATCCCCGGGCTGGATTCGCTGTGGGATGTGCTGCACAGCGTGGTGCGCATCCCCGCCGGTGCGGCGCTGGCGGCGTCGGTGTTTGGCGGTGATCAGCCCACCTGGGCCACGGTGGCCGGCTTGCTGGGCGGCACGTTGGCAGTCACCAGCCAGGTGGCCAAAACCACCACGCGGGCGGCGATCAACACCTCGCCCGAGCCGTTTTCCAACATCGCGGCGTCATTGGCCGGCGATGCTGCGGTGCCGGCCATGCTGTGGTTGTCGTGGTCGCACCCGCTGTGGTTTGCCGCCGCGCTGGGGCTGGCACTGGTGGTGATGCTGACCGCCACCGTGTTGCTGCTGAAGTTTCTGAAATCGCTGATCCTCAGCTTGCGGGATCGGTTGGGTGGTGCTGGCGCGCCGGCTTGAAGGAAAAACCATGTTCAAAAAGATCCTGATCGCCAATCGTGGAGACGGCGGGCGGAGCCCGCTGCGGCGAAGCCACATTGCCTGGTGCGCGCAGCGCACGCAGGCGATCTCTCCACGATCGAGGTGACCTATGTTTAAAAAGATACTGATCGCCAATCGTGGCGAGATCGCCTGCCGGGTGGCCGACACCGCACGCCGGCTGGGCATCCGCAGCGTGGCGGTGTATTCCGAGGCCGATGCCGGCGCGCGCCACGTGATGGCTTGCGACGAGGCGGTGTGCATCGGCGGCGCGGCGCCGCGCGACAGCTATTTGCGCGCCGACCGCATCCTGCAAGTGGCGCTGGACACCGGCGCCCAGGCGGTGCACCCGGGCTACGGTTTTCTGTCCGAAAACGCGGCCTTCGCCCAGGCCTGCGCCGATGCCGGCATCGCCTTCATCGGCCCGCCGCCAGATGCCATCCGCGCAATGGGCAGCAAATCTGCTGCCAAGACCTTGATGGAAAAAGCCGGCGTGCCGCTGGTGCCGGGCTACCACGGCCAGGACAACGATCCGGCGCTGTTGGCGCGTGAAGCGCAGCGCATCGGCTACCCGGTGCTGATCAAGGCCAGTGCCGGTGGTGGTGGCAAAGGCATGCGCCGGGTGGACCGCGACCAAGACTTTGCGGCGGCGCTGGCCTCGTGCCAGCGCGAGGCCCGGTCCAGCTTTGGCGACGACCATGTGCTGGTGGAGCGCTACGTGCTGCGGCCGCGCCACATCGAGATCCAGGTGTTTGGCGACAGCCTGGGCGGCTGCCTGCACTTGTTTGAGCGCGATTGCTCGGTGCAGCGCCGCCACCAAAAGGTGCTGGAAGAAGCGCCTGCACCTGGCATCGGCGCCGCACGCCGTGCCGAGATGGGCGCTGCCGCCGTGGCCGCCGCTCGTGCCGTGGCTTATGTGGGTGCCGGCACCGTGGAGTTCATCGCCGAGGAGGTGGACGACGGCGACCTGCGCTTCTACTTCATGGAGATGAACACCCGGCTGCAGGTGGAGCACCCGGTGACCGAGGCGATCACCGGCCTGGACCTGGTGGAGTGGCAGCTTCGTGTGGCCGCCGGCCAGCCGCTGCCGCTGCGCCAGGATCAACTGCAGATCACCGGCCATGCGATCGAAGCCCGCATCTGCGCCGAGAACCCGGATGCCGGCTTTTTGCCCGCCACCGGCACGATGGACGTGCTGCGCTGGCCGCCGCATGTGGTGTTTGAACGTGGCCCGGTACGGGTGGATGCCGGCGTGGGCGAGGGCGATGCAATCAGCCCGCATTACGACTCGATGATCGCCAAGCTGATTGTCTGGGGCGACGACCGGCCCCAGGCCCTGGCCCGGCTGGACGCGGCCCTGGCGGCCACCCACATCGTGGGCCTGCACACCAACGTGGCGTTTTTGCGCCGCGTGGTGGCCAGCGCCTCGTTTGCGACTGCCGACCTGGACACCGCGCTGATCGAGCGTGAGCGTGCGGTACTGCTGGACCAGTCGCCGCTGGCGCTGGAGATCGCCGCCGCCGGTGTGGTGGCCCACGCGCTGGCCGAGGATGCCCGCCTGGAAGGCGCCGACCCCTGGTCACGCCGCGACGGCTGGCGGCTGCAGGGTGGTGCACGCCGGCATTTCGACATCGAGTTTGGCGGTGCGGTGCAGGCGGTGGCGCTGGCGCGGCCGCACAGCACGGCGGCCGATGGCCGGCTGGAACTGCAGATCGGCGCCCAGCGCTGGGCCATCACCGCCCAGGGCTTGGCTGGTAACGCAGCCAACCAGCACGACATCACGCTGGCCGGCCGCCGGCTGCGCCTGTCGGTGTACGCGCAGGGCGAGCGGGTGGCGGTGTTTGCGCCCGAAGGCAGCGCCGTGCTGCGCCAGATCGACGCCATCGCCCATGCCGGCGAGGGTGCGGCCGAGGCCGGGCGCCTGACCGCACCGATGCCGGGCAAGGTGATCGCCTTTCTGGCCCAGGTGGGCGATGCCGTCACCCAGGGCCAGGCGCTGGCGGTGATGGAGGCGATGAAGATGGAGCACACCCTGCATGCGCCGCGCGATGGCACGGTGGCCGAGCTGCTGTACGCGGTGGGCGACCAGGTGGCCGACGGCAGCGAGCTGCTGCGCCTGCAGGCCTGATGGATGCCCGGTGCTGCCAGCTCAAGCCGGGCGCGACACGATGATGTTGGCGCTGTAGGGGGCAAACTCGCTGCCAGGCGCAGCTTGGGCGGGCTGGGCGGGTTGTGCCGGTTGGGCGGACGCCAACACCGGCATCGGCAAGCTGCGGAACAGCAGCGCCAGCGCCTGCAAATCGTTGCCCGGGCAGGCGTCGCAAACCAGCAGCACATCGCGGCCGTAGCGCTCGTCGCCGAGCAGCCGCTCGATCTCGATGCCATGGCCGATCTCGCGCAGCAAAGCCTGGTGCACACGTTGGGCGATTTGCAAACGGCTGGGCGTTGCGGGCAAGACGGGCTCCTGGGCGGGCATGGTCCCGCGTTGCCAGGATTGTGCCCGGCGTGGTCTTGAGCAAATGTTGCTTGGCCACTTTGCTCAACCCCCTCGGGGGGCGGACGACGTATTTCGTCGGCCTGGGGGCCCCCACGATAATGGTCTTCTTCTAAAGGCGTAACACCATGATCCCCGAGCAAGTCACCCTGGTGGACGTGGGCCCACGCGACGGGCTGCAAAACGAGGCCCAACCGGTGGCCACCGCCAGCAAGGTCGAGTTGGTGCAGCGGTTGCAGGCGGCCGGGCTGCGCGAGATCGAGGTCACCAGCTATGTCAGCCCCAAGTGGGTGCCGCAGATGGCCGACAACGCGCAGGTGATGGCGGCGATCACCCGCCAACCGGGCGTGCGCTACAGCGTGTTGGTGCCCAATATGGTGGGCTTGCAATCGATGCTGGCCGGGGTGGATGCCAGCAACCCGGCAACCCGGCCGGACGAGGTGGTGGTCTTCGGCGCCGCCAGCCAGGCCTTCAGCCAGCGCAACATCAACTGCAGCATCGAACAAAGCATCGAGCGCTTTGCCCCGGTGGTGGCCGCCGCGCGCGAGGCTGGCTTGAAGGTGCGCGCCGCGATCTCCTGCGCGCTGGGCTGCCCGTACCAGGGCGAGGTGACGCCCGACGAGGTGGAGCACCTGGTCAGGCTGTTCAAGCAGATCGGCGTGCAGCACTGCGGGGTGGCCGACACCATCGGCGTGGGCACGCCGCGCCGGGTGCAGGCGGTGATGGAGCGCGCCCTCAAGCATTTTCCCGTTGACCAGGTCAGCGGCCATTTCCACGACACCTACGGCCAGGCGCTGGCCAATATCCTGGCGTGCTTGCAGATCGGCATCCACACCTTTGATACCAGCGTGGCCGGGCTGGGCGGCTGCCCGTATGCCAAGGGCGCCACCGGCAACGTGGCCACCGAGGACGTGGTGTTCATGCTGCAGGGCATGGGCATCCAAACCGGCATTGATCTGGATACGCTGGTGGAGGCCGGTGGCTTCATCTCCGGCGTGCTGGGCCGGCCGCCGGTATCGCGTGCCGGCAAGGCCTTGTTGATCAAGCGTGGCCGGGTGTTTGCATGACTGCTGGCATGACCGAGCCTCGGCCCGAGGGCTTCCAGCGTGTGGCCAATTTGCTGGCCCAGCGTGGCCATGCGCATGCACCGCGTTGGCTGGATGTGCCGGCCCGCACCTGCGCCGAAGCGGCCGACGCGCTGGGCGTTGCGACCGGCCAGATCGCCAAGAGCGTGGTGTTCCGCCGCCAGTCCGACGGCGTGGCGGTGCTGGTGGTGGCCTCGGGCGACCGGCGGGTGGACCTGCACAAGCTGGCCGCGTTGGTGGGTACTGTGGGCCGGGCCGATGCGGCCTTTGTCAAACAACAAACCGGGTTTTCGATCGGTGGCGTGGCGCCGCTGGGCCAGACCGGCGCCGCCGTGGTGCTGGTCGACCGCGAGCTGTTCCGCTTCAATCAAGTCTGGGCGGCGGCCGGCCATCCGAACGGCGTGTTCTGCGCCAGCCCCGATGAGTTGCTGGCGCTGACCGGCGCACCGGCTGCCGATGTGGTGGAGGCCGGGTGAGCAGCCCACAACCCAAGGCTGTGGCCAGCCCCTGCACCAGCGTGTGCCGCATGCATGCAGGCACCGGCTGGTGCGAGGGCTGTTTGCGCACCATCGACGAGATCATCGCCTGGGGCAGCTTGGACGATGTGGGCAAGCGCGGCGTGTTGCGGCTGCTGGGGCCACGCCGGCTGGCCTGGCGCACGCTGCGCGCTGCGGCCGGCGGCAGTGCCCCCAGCGACAACGCAGGGCCCCCGGCATGACGCAGATCCAGTTTTACTTTGACGTGATCTCCCCCTATGCCTGGCTGGCCTTCGAGCGCCTGCCGCAGGCGCTGCAGGGCTGCAGCGTGGTGGTGCATTACCAGCCGCTGCTGTTGGCCGGTTTGCTGGCCCATTGGGGCCAGAAAGGCCCGGCCGAGATCGCACCCAGGCGCGCCTGGACCTACCGCCAGGTGGCCTGGCTGGCCGCGCAGCAAGGCACCCGGCTGGACTTGCCGCAGCCGCACCCGTTCAACCCGCTGGC
>JANOBL010000936.1:0-5048 GCA_031411635.1 Betaproteobacteria bacterium | reverse complement strand
ACATACCGCTGGTCACCATCGACGGCGAGGATGCCCGCGACTTCGATGATGCGGTCTATTGCGAACCGATCAAGACCGGCCGCGGCAAGACCGCCTTCACCGGCTGGCGCCTGCTGGTGGCGATTGCCGATGTCAGCCACTACGTCAAGCCGGGTGAGCCCATCGACGAGGACGCCTTCGAGCGCGCCACCTCGGTCTATTTCCCGCGCCGCGTGATTCCGATGCTGCCCGAGAAACTGTCCAACGGCCTGTGCTCGCTGAACCCCGAGGAAGAGCGCTTGAGCATGGTCTGCGACATGCTGGTGGCGGCCGACGGCCAGCTCAGCGCCTACCAGTTTTACCCGGCGGTGATCCGCTCCCACGCCCGGCTGACTTATACCGAGGTGGCCAACATCCTGGGCAATACCCGGGGCAGCGAAGCCTTGCGCCGGCAAGACCTGGTGCCGCACCTGATCCATTTGCACGAGGTGTACCGGGCGCTGCTGAAAAACCGCGGCAAACGCGGCGCGATCGACTTTGAATCGACCGAGACGCAGATCGTCTGCGACGACAACGGCCGCATCGAGAAGATCGTGCCCCGCACCCGCACCGAGGCGCACCGGCTGATCGAGGAAGCGATGCTGGCGGCCAACGTCTGCGCGGCAGAGTTCATCGAAAGCCACAAACATCCGGCGCTGTTCCGGGTGCACGAGGGCCCGACACCCGAGAAGCGTTTGACATTGCAAAACTACCTGCGGGCGCTGGGCCTGGGTTTGAGTTTGAGCGACGACCCCAAGCCGGCCGAGCTGCAGGCGATTGCACTGGCCACCAAGGACCGGGTGGATGCGGCGCAGATCTCGTCGATGCTGTTGCGATCGATGCAGCAGGCGATCTACACGCCCGGTAACGCGGGCCACTTTGGCCTGGCTTACGAGGCCTATGCGCACTTCACCAGCCCGATCCGGCGTTATCCGGACTTGTTGGTGCACCGGGTGCTGAAAGCCTTGTTGCTGGGCAAGCGCTATGCGTTGGCTGGCGGGGCGATCGAGCACACGGCGTTGGCCGGCCCGGCGGTCAAGACCGCACACAAACTGGGCAGGCCCACCGGCAAGGGCGCGGCCAAGGTGCCTGCCAGCTCTCACGAATCGGGGCTGTGGGAATCGGCCGGCGCGCATTGCAGCGCCAACGAGCGCCGGGCCGACGAGGCCTCGCGGGATGTCGAGGCCTGGCTCAAATGCCGCTTCATGCGCGATCACCTGGGCGAGGAATACGCCGGCACCGTCAGCGCGGCCACCAGCTTCGGCTTGTTTGTCACGCTGGACGAGCTGTATGTCGAAGGCCTGGTGCACATCACCGAGCTGGGTGGCGAGTACTTCCGCTTCGACGAGGCGCGGCAGGAGTTGCGCGGCGAGCGCAGCGGCGTGCGTTATGCGGTGGGCTCGCGGGTGCGGGTGCAGGTCAGCCGGGTGGACCTGGACGGCCGCAAGATCGATTTCCGCCTGGTGCGCGACGGCGAGACCGATGCGCTGGTGGACCGCAAGCGCAAGCCTGCGGCGGCCGGCTCGGCCAGCGATGAGTTGAAGGTAGTGCAAAGCCGCGACCGCAGTGCCAAGGCGGCACGCGCCAAGGCGGTGGCGGCGCGCGGCGCGCCGGCCGGCCGCCGCAGCCCCAAGCCGGCGCGCAGCCGCAGCAAGGCTTGAGGCGCGAGGGTTCAGGCCATGGCCGGCAGGTGCCGCGCCATGGCCTCGATCAAGTCGGCGGCAAGCAGTGGCAGCCGTGTGTCGTTGGCCTCGGCCGCATGGCCGTGTAACCAGACGCTGGCGCAGGCGGCCTCAAAACCTTGTGATTCGGCCGCCTGCGACCACAGGCCACCCAGCCACCCCGCCAACACATCACCGCTGCCGGCGGTGCCCAGGCGGGCATTGCCGGTGGGGTTGATTTGAGGGCTGCGGCCGGTGGCCGCGATCACCGTGCCCGAACCCTTGAGCACCACCACTGCCTGGCAACGCCCAGCCAACAGGCTGGCGCTGTGCAAGCGGCTGGCCTGCACGTCGGCGGCGCCGATGCCCAGCAAACGGGCGGCCTCCAGCGGATGGGGTGTCAGCAGCGTGGGTTTTTGCGCGGCGGCCCGGTCGGCCAGGGCCTGCAGCAAGCGCGGATCGTTGGCCACGGCGTTCAGCGCATCGGCATCCAGCACCAGGCGGGCAGCGTGTTCAATCACCGCTGGCAACACCGCCTGCACCGCATTGCCACCGCCGCAGCCGCAGACCACCGTGCTGCGGCTCAACAGGCCCTGTGCCAGTGCCTCGGCCACGCTGCGCGGCATCAGCTCCGGGCGCTGGGCATCGGGCTCGGTGTTGCCATCCAACCGGGCCAGGTAAACCCGCCCGGCGCCGGCCGTCAGCGCTGCGCGCGCCGCCAGCAAGGCCGCGCCGCCCATGCCGCTTGCACCGCCCAGCACCAGCACATCACCAAAGCTGCCTTTGTGCTGGGCGTGGGCCCGGCTGGGCAGCAGTGCACGCAGGGTCTCGGGGCCGGTCAGCCGCGCCGTGGCGGGCTCGGCCGCGCAGTCAAGGCCCAGCGTATCGATCCAGACCCGTCCGGCATGGTCCCGCCCCTGGGCGGTGAACAAACCGGGTTTGAGCGTCAGCAGCGCCAGCGTGTGGCTGGCGTGCACGGCCACATCGCCCAGGCGCTGGCCGGTGTCGGCGCACAGGCCGGTGGGCAAATCAACCGCCAGCACGGGCCTGCCGTCGATGTTCAGCCGGCGCACGGCCTCGGCAATCACGCCCTCGGGTGCGCGCCGGCTGCCCAGGCCCAGCAGTGCGTCTATCGCCAGATCGGCGCGGCCCTGTGCTGCGAGGTTGTCCAGGCCGGCGCTGATCAACACCCCCGCCTGCTGCGCCATCGCCAAGGCCTGCTGCGCATCGGCCGGCAACCGGCTGGCGTCGCCCAGCAAGCTGACCCGCACCGCCAGGCCTTGCTGGTGCAACAGCCGCGCTGCCACCAGCCCATCACCGCCATTGTTGCCCGGCCCCGCCACCACCCAGATGTTTTGTGCCCGGGGTGCCACCGCCAAAGCCAGCCGCGCCACGCCCAGGCCGGCTTGGGCCATCAATGCAAACGGGGCGGCTGAGGCCAATGCGGTCTGCTCGATGCGTCGGCTGGCGCTGGTGTCGAACAGCGGCCAAGCCCGCTGGGACGGCAGCACCGGCAACGGGCCATGGCAGGGTGACGTATCAAGGCAGGACAAGGTCATCGCAACAGCGCGCCGAGGGTTCGCCGGATTTCAGGCGGGCTTTCATTGTGCTGCGTGATTGGCCCCGAAGTTCAGGCACACCACAGCCCGCCCACTCATGCCAACCCTACCCCAGAGTACCGGGGAAGCTGGCCGCCGCGTTTTCCGGGTCCCCGCAGGTGGCAATGCGGCGCTGGGAGCAGGCCTTGTGCAGCCTGGGCTCGGTGCTGATGCTGGCGCCGGTGTTGCTGGGGCCACTGACGCACTGGCGAAGGCTCAGCGCTTGAGGCGACCGATGTCCAGACCCTCCACATCGATCGCCGACGCCCGGCCCGCCACCTGATCGGCCAGCACCCTGGCCGATCCGCAAGCCAGCGCCCAGCCGCTGGAGCCATGGCCCAGGTTCAGCCACACGCCGGGTGCGCCGCTTTGGCCCAGCACTGGCGGGCCGTCGGGCAGCATCGGCCTGGCGCCCTTCCAGGCCTGCAGTTGGGCATGCTGCGCACAGCCCGGAAACCAGTCGTCCAGCACCTTGTGCAAGGTGTGGATCGCGGCCGGGTTGTGCCGCGCCAGATCACCACCCAGTTCGGCACCGCCGGCCACCCGTACCCGCAGGCCGAGGCGGCTGATCGCCACCTTGTACTTTTCGTCCATCACCGCCGAGGCCGGGCCAAGATGCGGATGGGCTTCCAGCAGACGCAGCGGCGCGGTGATCGAATAGCCGTGCACCGGCGCCAGCGGCAGCCGCAGGCCCAGCGGCTTGAGCAAGGCCGCCGCGCCCATCGCAGCGCAAACCACGATGGCATCGAACAAGTCTTGCTGCGGCTGGCCAGACTGGTTGATCGACTGGGTCTCGCTGTGCCGCACGGCGGGTTGATCACCTGCCTGCAGCGCCAGCACCGTGCGGCCGAAGCGGAATACCGCGCCCAGGCGTTGCGCCTCGGCGCGCAGCAAATGCGCAAACTGGCGGCAGTTGCCCACCTCGTCGTCGGGCAGATGCACCGCCGCATGCAATGCCGTGCCGGGGTTCAGGCCGCGCTCGATGCCACGTGCCTGGGCCCCATCCAGCAGGTGGAAGTTGACGCCCAGCTCGGCCAGCAGCTTCAGGCTGCTGCGTGCCTGTGTCAGCTCGCGCGGTGTGCGCAGCAGCACCATGTAGCCCTGGGCCCGTTCATGGTCCAGCTTCAGGTCTTGGCCCAGGCTTTGCAAGCGCTGCTGGCTGTAGCGCGCCAGGCGGTACAGGCGCGCCCGGTTGGCGGCAAACACCGGTGCACTGCAGGCCCGCCACCAGCGCCACATCCAGCCCCACTGCCCGGCGGCAAACGGCCGCGCCAGCCGCACCGGCGCATGCCGGCTCAGCAAGTGGCGCAACACCTTTGCCGGCATGCCAGGCGCCGCCCAGGGCGTGACATAACCCGGCGCCACCACGCCGGCATTGGCAAAGCTGGTTTCTTCGGCCACGCTGGCGCGGCGCTCGAACACGGTGACCTGGTGGCCATCACGCGCCAGCTCAAACGCTGTCGTGACGCCGACGATGCCGGCGCCTATCACCGCCACCCGCATGCTCAGCGTGCTCCGCCGAAGGCTGGTAAAACAGATCGGTTGGCAGCGGCGGCCTGCAGCGCGGCTTCAATTTGCAGCGCCACGCCCAGCACCGCATCGTCGGTCAGCGCCGGCCCCCACACCATCAGGCCCACCGGCATCTGCCCGGGGGCCTGGCAGGGCAGCGATAGCGCACAGCCATCCAGCATGTTCACGGCAGACGGGTTGCGCAGCAGCAGCGCGTTGATCGCAAAAAAGCGCTTGTCGCTGCTCAGCAGCGGCGCAATCG